>CAMGGT010000001.1 GCA_946055715.1 uncultured Clostridia bacterium
CGAGCGCTTTAGCGCCATATCGAGTCGCAGCCATCTCGAGCCACGCGTCAGCGCCGCATATCGACGTCGAGTCGTCGTGTGCGCCACACGCCGGACTCGACATGCCCCGTGCGGGGAAAAAGATCAAAAGGCGTGACGACCCCCGGGGTGTAGCCGCGTTTTTTAAGGGTGGCGACATTGGTGGCAAGTGTGTCAGGGTTGCAGGAGATGTAAACAATTCTTGACGGTGCAAGCTCGGCAAGAAACTGCAACAGTGTCTCGGAACAGCCCTTACGAGGCGGGTCAAGCACCACCACATCCGGGCGGATGGCAGCCCCCCGGGCGCGTTCCGCCTCTGTTAGCAGGCGTCGGGTATCGGAGGCGTCTGCACAGTAAAACGAGGCGTTGCGGATGCCGTTTTCGGCGGCGTTTCGCTTGGCGCAGGCCACGGCCTCCGGCTGGATCTCCACGCCGATGACCTCGCGCACCCGCCCCGCCATGGACAAACCGATGCTGCCAGCCCCGCAGAAGAGGTCAAGCAGCAGTTCGTCCCCTTTGAGGCAGGCGAGTTCTGCCGCCTTTTCATAGAGAAGCCCCGCCGCAGCGTGATTTACTTGATAAAACGCACCGGCCGCAATGCGCAACCGTACCCCTGCCAGCACATCCACCAGATCATCTCTGCCCCACAAGGGCAGGAATGTGTCACCGAAGATGACATTGGTGTCTTTGGCATTGACATTCAGCAGAATACCCACCGTCTGCGGGAAAGCGGATGTGAACCCGTCTGCAAATTCCCCCGCATGCGGGAATGTGCCGCAGGTGCCCACAAGCACAAGCAACACCTCCCCCGTGGCGGTGCCGCGGCGCAGGCAGATGTGGCGCAAAAAGCCGGTTTTCTTGGCTTCATCATAGGGTGAAATATGATATTTTTCGATAAAACCCCCTATCCATGTGAGCATTTCTGCATACTCAACCGGTTGCAAGGGGCAATTCTGCGCGGGGATCACCCGGTGGGAACGCGGCGCGTAAAACCCGATGACGGGTCTGCCGTCCGGCCCGGGTGCCACCGGGTATTGCGCCTTGTTGCGGTAGTGCAGGCGTTCTCCCGCCGTGACAACCGGGGCTACCTCGATGTCTGCAAGACCGGCACGCCTGAAGGCCGAAACCACGCCTTCCCGCTTGGCGGCGCACTCCACATCATAGCGGACGGCGCCATACACGCATCCGCCGCACCCGTGCGCGGCGCAGCAGTCCGGCTCGCGGTCGGGCGAGGGGGCCAGCAATTCGCGTATTTTGGCGATGGCATAGTTTTTTTCCGCCCGGATGACATGGCACAGCACCCGGTCACCCGGCACGGCCCCCGGCACGAACACCACCTGCCCCTCCCAATGCCCCATTCCGGAGCCAAGGGAGGTGAAGGCCTCAATGGTCATCTCAAATTCTGCGTTTTTGGCTAACACGGCACACCCTCTTTTGTTTGATGCAACCATTATACCACTCCGCCCGCGTTTTCGCAAGTCCCATGCGGGAATCCGGCGGATATGCACGGGCAAGGCTTTTTCGCATGCACAAGTACAGACAGTCTGCGCCGACTGCCCGATGGCTACCTCCCTCCGGGATGAAAGCAAGGAGCAAGCGGGCGTAAAAGAAAAGCGTGCTGCATTGTACAGTAAGTTTATGCGCTTATGGGTTTATGAGCGTTTATAAGCGTGCACATATTTTTCTTGACTTATGATAAATAAGTGGTATAATAAACTAACATACTTTGAAAATTCTTCCTCGTACCATTTGGATCATAAAGACGATGAAAATTCAAGGAGAATGCCCGACCATGGCCAAGCATCAGTTTGAATATCTTGAAGTAACGCCCTTCTCTTCCATCAGGGAGTTGATCACCATGGCCGCAGAAGAAAGCGGAGAGAAAGTGGCCTACCGCTTCCGCCGTGGACAGGACATCGTGGATGTGACCTTCCGCACACTCTATGACGACACCCGTCACCTTGGCACCGGTCTGGCGCAACTGGGGCTGGACGGCCTGCATGTGGCGATGGTAGGAGAAAACAGTTATCGCTGGATCACCGTCTATCTGACCATGCTGCAGAGCAAGGGCGTATTTGTTCCGGTAGACAAAGATCTGCCCGAGGCAGATATGCTCCGCGTGCTGAAACACAGCGACACCGAGGCGGTGTTCTGCTCGGGCAAGGCGGCGCGGTTTCTGCTGGCCAACAAAGAAAAACTGCCCAAAGTGAGATATTTCATCTCTCTTGAAGCCGAGGACAATGACGGCAATGTGCTGTCTTACACCAAGCTCCGCGACAGAGGCGCAGAGGCCCTGCGCGGGGGTGACAGGCGTTATGTGGACACGGAAAAAACGGTGGACGATGTGCGCTTGCTGGTTTATACATCCGGCACAACGGGCATGGCCAAGGGCGTGATGCTGACCGAAAAGAACCTGTGCGCCTGCGCCTACCACGGTCTGCGCATCTCCACCATCGACGGCGTGGGGCTGTCGGTGCTGCCCTATCACCACACCTATGAAGCGGTGGCAGGCATCCTCACCGAGATCCACAAGCGTTGCACCATGTGCATCAACGAAAACCTGATGACCATTGCCAAAAACCTGCAGACCTACAAGCCCGATTTTGTCTTTCTGGTGCCGGCCATCGTGGAGGCCTTTTACAAAAAGATCATGACCACGGCGGAAGAGAGCAACAAGAGCTTGCTGCTCAGAATGGTGGCCCGCGCCTCCTTTCTCTCCCGCAAGATCGGCATCAAAAAGGTGCCTGCCGCCTTTGACACCATCATCAAAATGTTCGGCGGCAATCTGAAAATGATCGTCTGCGGCGGTGCCCCCATCCGGCCGGAGCTGGGCAAGTTCTTTGCCGCTTTGGGCATCAACCTGGTCAACGGCTATGGCATCACCGAATGCTCTCCCCTTGTCAGCGTCAACCGCCTGGACTATAACAGTTTTGAGACGGCCGGCTATCCCCTGCCCTGCGTGGAAGTACGCATGGACGGGGCCGACAAGGACGGCATCGGCGAGATCTGCGTGAAGGGCGACACCGTCATGCGCGGCTACTACAAACAACCCTCCGCCACCGCGGAAGTGCTGATCGACGGCTGGTTTCACACCGGCGACTATGGCCGCTTCAACGAGGATGGGCAACTGGTCATCACCGGCCGCAAAAAGAACCTGATCGTGCTGGAGAACGGCAAAAACATCTTCCCCGAAGAGATCGAGCATTATATTCAGAAGATCCCGTATGTGCAGGAGTGCGTTGTCTATTCTCTGCGCAACGAAAGCGGCGCTGAGGTGGCGTTGGCAACCGAAGTGTTTTTGAGTGAAGAGGAACTTAAAAAGAGGAAGATCACCGACCCCGAACAGTCGCTGAAAGCCGACATCAACAAGAATACCCTGCTTCTCCCCGCCTATAAGCACATCACCCGCATCTATATCCGCCCCACGGAGTTTGAAAAGACCACCACGCGCAAGATCCGCCGTTCCAGCTGTATGTTTGATCCTTACGCGCCCAAACCCTCTGCCGATGCCGACGGCGGGCAAGACGCCTGACCGCCCCGGATGATCCCCATTTTCAAAAATCAAACAATCAAACAATTTTAAAAATAATAGAATTAAATAAGGAGACAAAAAAATGAAACACTCACTGCTTCGCTCTCTGTTGCTTGTGCTTGTGTTGCTGTCTGTTGCCCTGACCACGGTCGGTTGTACTGTCACCGTTGGACCGCGCCCGGATGTGACCGACAACGGCACCATCGGCGACAACGGAAACAACGAATTCCCCTATTATGAGGACAGAAACCCCTACGCAGATCTGCCCGCCGGGCAATATAAGATCGGCGACCCGACACTGGTCTACCGCTGGTCGAAAGACAACGACCCCATCGTAGCGGAAAAGATGGAAAACCTGAATACTCTGCTTGCAGAGGGTACGGACGAAGAAGCGTTTCTTGCCGCGTATAAGGAAATGGACGGCATCTTTGACGAGATCATGACCCAGTATCAGTTGGCCTACATCGAATACTGCATGCTGGGAGACAGCGAAGAAGCCGAAGAAAACTACCTCTACATAAACGAACTGTATCAGGACACCCTGCAGGAACTCATCGTCATGTACCAGACCATCTATGACTCTCCCTTCTGCGCCGCCTTCTATGAAGGGTGGTCGGAAGAAGATATCCAATCCGCGCTGGACCAGGCGGCCATGTACACCGACGCCTTTGCGGAAATGCAGAAGCTGGACGACCAGTTCCTGGTGGAGTACCGCGCCCTCGACATCTACGATGAGCAAGCCGCCATCCGCGACCTGGACCACGAATTTGACCAGAACAACAATGATCTTGCACAAGCTCTCGGCTATGACAACTATATGGACTATGCCTACGAGGCCGTCTATGGCCGCGACTATACGGTAGAAGAGGCAGACACGATCGTTGCCTACAACCGCGACTACCTCATCCCGCTGATCAAAGGCACCTGGAATGCTTTTGTCACCGATGCAAATGCAGACTGGGATTCCTATGAACGCTTCCTTTCCATCACAGAAACCGATTTTACCAGTTATGACGCCCGCTATTGGCTGAAAGGATATCTGGGCGCTCTGGACAGTGAAGCGCTGGGCATGTACAACGACCTGCTCACGCAAGGCAACTACTTCCTCTCCCGCAACGAAGAATCGCATGATGGCGCCTTCTCCTGGTATCTGTATGCCGAAGACAAACCCCTGATGTACTTCGGCCCCGGATATGCCGGCATCACCACCTTTGTGCATGAGTTCGGCCACTATATGTCCTTCATTCACTCTGAAGCGGACTGCATGGACATCAGCGAGACCCAGTCTCAGGCAGACGAGATGCTGTTCTGCCGTTATATGGAGACCCTGTTCGGAGAATCTGTGGCCAGAATCACGGCCGAATACCAGCTCTTTGATTCGCTGTTCGGCATTGCCCAGCAGCTGATCATCAACGACTTCGAGACCTATGTCTACACCCATCTGGACACCCTTACGGCCGATGACCTTGACACCGTCTATCGGAATTCCATCATGAAGATCTTCGGCGACGAAAAACTCACCGCCGATGAAGGCGAACCCATGACCGGCTATGATCTGTTTGCATATTTCTACGACGGACAGCCCGAGATCTACTGGTACGCCGTGACCGTCGAAAGCCCCGGCTACTATATCAGCTATGCCACCTCCATGATGATGGCCCTGGAGATCTTTGCCATGTCGGCTGATGATTTTGACGCCGCGGCAGATGTCTATATGTCGCTGGTTCACCTTGATGACACCACCTTCTGCGAGGCCATGCGCGCCTGCGGTCTGTATGACCCGCTGGACGAAGAGGCCTACAAGCTCATCAGCTCTGTCATAAGAGATAGCTATCTGACAGAAGAAGAGTGACCCGAAGACACACTCACAATATGCAGAGGGCAGTTGCAAACGCATCGCGTTTGCAGCTGCCCTCTTTGCTTTCTATCCCCCTTTTGCCGCCTCCCGACTCTCACGGCGGTCTATCTCTGCCCCTCGCTCTGCCGCGCGGTCGCCTTCAGTGCGGAACGCGCGCATTGGCCGGGGCGCGGAGAGGCACACGGCGCGGCTCGTCGGCCGCCGCCATGGCGCGGGCTGCTCGTTTGCCGGCCAGTGCGGCCACGGGCAATCCGCCCGGGGCCCTTTGCCACTGGGTCGCCAGCCACACATTCTCCAGTTCGGGTACCTTGGGAGAAAGATGGTAGAGCAGGTTGTGGGGCGAGAGAGCAAAACCCAGAAAATCGCCGCTGTTTGCCCCTGTGTACCGCTCGTAGGTAGCAGGGGTCCACACATCAAGCGGTTGCAGTTTCCCCGCAAGGGAAAATTTCTTTTCAATGGCCTCCATACACAGCAGGGCATAGCGCTGTTTGGCACGGCGGTATTCGTCCGGCTGATGGCGCAGGCCCACCCACGCGCGGGCGCGTTCCCATGGCAAAAACTGCAGCACCTGCAATACGCACATGCCCTTTGGGGCAAACCCCTTTTCGTGAGAGTAGACCTTGACGGCCATTCTGCCATACGGGGGGCTGGCGGGAGAGAGGGCATCCTCTGCAAGCCCGGCAGGCACCTCCACGCAGGGAGACAGGTCAAAGATGAGGGTATGGGTGGCGGGCGCACACTCTGCCGGGCAGGCAAACGCGGCATGAATGGCCGAATAGCGGACATATCGGTCGGGGCGGCCGAGTGCCTGTTGCAGTTTGCGGGGCATATACTGCCGCGGCAAAAGCCGCCCGAAGGTGACGGCGGGGTCGGTGGCGCAGATGACATGGTCGGCTTCATATACCTCGCCCGAAACCGTCTCCACCCCAACGGCACGGCCGCCGGACAAGAGGATCCGCGCCACAGGCGCGGAGGTGTGCAGTCTGCCGCCGACAGACAAAAAGCGCTGTGTCATCCTGGCGGCGGCGGCATACGAGCCGCCCGCGGGCAGGTCGGCGTCCCCCACGGTGAAGGCGGCATAGGCAATGATCCATGCCAGTGCCGAAAAAGGCCCGCCGATAAAATCCGTCAGCATTGCCCGGAGCAAGGGGTGGCAGAAGCACTCGGAAAGCTCCTTTGTGGTCATGCGGCCATATCGCAGCCAGGAAGAGGCATAAGCCATGGCGGTGTTTGAAGCGTGAAGCAGGCGGCCGACCATCGGCTCGGCAGGCGACAGCATGCTTTTGCCCATCCGTTCCACCGCGTCTGTCAGCCGCTCGATCTCCTTTTTGTCCACAGCAGACAGGGCCAGCATCTGCTGCTTGGTTTTTTGCAGGTCGCGCCCCATCTCCAGACGGATGCCCTTCCATTCGCTTGCATAAAATACCGAGGGACGCCACAGGGGCATTTCTCCGCACAGCATCCCCAGCTGCTGCCAGGTGGCATACATGGGGTCGCGCGGGTGGGTACCGTTGAGCCAATGCATGCAGTTGTCGATGAGATACTCTCCCCTTTTCCATCCCGTAAGTTGGCCGCCGGGGTGGGGGTTTTTCTCAAAAAGGTGACATTCGTACCCCAAAAGGGTGCCGAAGATGCCGGCAGACAGACCCGCGACCCCGCCGCCGATGATGACCGCTCTCTTCATGTGTTACCTCGTTGTTTTCTTTTTTGTGAGTATGGGCAGCCAAGGACGGTTTTATACCGCAAGCCCCATCGCAAAAATACAAAAAACAGCAAAGTCGGGTATCCCCTGCGCGGGCGGCGCAAATAAACGATGGCACTCAAAGCGACAGCGTCACATCATAGTCAGACAGCCACACATCCATCTGATACAGCCAGGCATACAGCTGGGCACGCGCCATCAGCTGACCGAACCAGGTGGCATCCTCTCCCCGCCGAAGGGCGGTGAGGGCCTTGCCGTCAAGCAGAGGGGCAAGGCGGCTGTCGGTGTTTGAGAGGCGGGCGACAAGCATCTGCCACACGGTTTCTTCATAGGCGGGGTTGTGGGTCTTGGGATAGGGGCTCTTTTTGCGGTAGAGCACCTCATCGGGCAGCCATTTTGCCATGGCGCGGCGCAAAACGGCCTTTTCCACGCCGCCCTCAAACTTGACTTCCCACGGCAGATTATACACATATTCCACCAGACGATGGTCAGAAAACGGCACGCGCACCTCTACGCCCGAGGCCATGCTCATGCGGTCTTTGCGCTCAAGCAACGAGGTCATAAAGTAGCGCATGGACAGCACCGAAGCCACACGGGCAGTGCGGGTGGCGGGGGTATCGCTGTCAAGGCAGATCACCCCGTCCACCGCCGCGCGGTAGACATCCGATGTCCAGGCATAGCCCTCCTCCGGCCGCACGATCGCCGCGTCAAACAGCCGCACACGCCCCCACGGGTCATGCAACCACGGAAAGAAGGGGCGGGACAGCATTTCGGGGCGGTAAAACCACGGGTACCCGCCAAACACCTCGTCTGCGCACTCGCCGGACAGAGAGACGGTGTGCCGCCGCTTGATCTCGCGGCAGAACCATAGCAAAGAGGAATCGATGTCTGCCTGCCCCGGAAAATCGCGTGCGGCTACCGCTTCCGAGAGCTTTGCCGCCACGGCGGCAGTGGGGGCGGTGAGGACTGTGTGGTCGGTGCCCAGCCACTCTGCCATCAGGCGGGCATAGTCATCATCGCGGTTGGGCTGAAAGAGGGTGGGAGCATAGTCATTGTTTTCATATTCAAACGAATAGGTGGAAAGTCGTTTTCCCTGCGCCTCGAGGGTCTTGGCCGCAACAGAAGAAACAATGGAAGAATCAAGCCCGCCCGACAAAAGGGTACACAGCGGCACATCGCTTTGCAGCTGCATGCGGATGGCATCGGTGAGCAACGCTTCCACCCGTGCGGCGGCCTCCTGCGGGCTGTCTGTGCAGGGCTGTGCCGTCAGTTGCCAGTAAGTGCGGCGGTCGATGCCGCTTTCGCTCACATAGCAGCATTCGCCCGGCAAGAGTTCCGATATGCCCGCAAACACCCCGCTGCCCGGCAATGTAACGGGAGACAGAAACAACAGTTGCCACAGCCCGCGCGCATCCAGCACCGGCGGGGTCGCCCCGCTTCTGACCAATGCCTTGACCTCCGAGGCAAACAAAAAGCGTCGCCCCCGCTCACAGAAGAAAAAGGGTTTAACCCCCAGGCGGTCGCGGGCGCAGAACAGCCGCTCTTCCTCGGGGCAATAGACAGCAAAGGCAAAAATACCGGTGAGCCGCGCAAGACACGCCTCTCCCCACACGGCATAGGCATACAGCACAAGCTCTGTGTCACAGCGCGTTTTAAGCGTCACCCCCTCCGCCTGCAGTGCGCGGCGAAGCTCGTCTGTGTTGTAGATCTCTCCGTTATAGACAAGGATGTAGTTTTTCCCCTCCCAAAAACAGCGCATGGGCTGTGCGCCGCCCCGGGGGTCCATCACCGCCAGACGGTTGTGGCGCAAAGCGCACGTCCCGTCCTCAAAACTACCCGAACCGTCCGGCCCGCGGTGGCACATGAGGTCGTTCATACGCTTGCACAGGGCACCGTCCTCCGGGCGCAACCCTGTGGGGGCAAAAATTCCGCATACAGAACACATACTCTACTCTCCAGATGATGTTTTAATGATTCTAAATTGACAATAATTATTTGCACTTATCGATAAGAGCGAAAAACCCCCTCCGAATTTTCATATAAATAGGGGTAAAATGGGCAGACGCAGCAAGCATACAGAAAAAAACACATTTTGCGCACGGCGGGGCTGCGGCAGATGTGCAACCTTTATTTGTCTCATAACCCCATCATACCAAAAAACAGGGCGGCTCTCCCGTATACTCACAGTTCATTATATGGCAAATCCCCACAAACTGCCACCGATGTTTGGCTCTGAGAGGCAACCGGTGCCCATCGGAAGGGGATAATGCTCTGTTTTTTCACCTGCAGCTACACCGGAAAATGGCCATTTTTCTCGCGCCGGCCCGCCGCAATGCCATTTTTGCCGTTGCTCTGCCGCATTTTGCAGGCGCTTGCGCCCGGCGCACAGCGCGGCATTTTTCTGTTCTTTCGCCGTTTGCCGGGAGACATTGCCACCGCGGGGCAGCCGTGCGGACGGTTTGTGGGGGGTGTGCCTATTCTGCCCGACGCGCGGCGGATCTATGCTTCTTCCTCTTTTCCGTCCCGGCGGTCGTCCGACAGTCATTTGCGGGTTTTCTTTGCCTGTTTGCGGGCATTTCATCCTATTCCCCTCCTTTGATGGCAATTTCGGTGGGGGTTTTTCGTTTTTTTGCTCTTTTACCTTCACTTCTTGCGCACATGCAACATAAAATACTGTCATTACTTTTCTTCTGTCAAGGGCTGAATTTGCCGTTGGGGTATTGCATTTTGCTACTTCTATATGTTATAATAACTTTATTCTCATTAAAAATCATTAAATATCCATTTTATTAAGAGTTCATCTCATCATCTCGTTAAGTCATCAGGTTCATCCGCCTGCGTCCATGAGGTTCCAAAAGCGCAAACTGCGGATGCCAAGCACCCGCAAGTGACAAGGCAAACGACCATAGAACGCCCGACACCCCATCAATGTAAAGGAGTTTTTCCCCGATGGAAAAGATCTATACCATTCCCATCAACGAGGCCTTTGATGCTACCTCTGCCGACCCCGCCCTCGGTTGCCCGCTTTGCCTGTTGCGCCACCGGGAGGAAGAACGGGAACTGGACCTAATCCTCGGTGCCTCCATGATGGAGCCGGACATTCGCATCGAAACCAACCGCCGCGGGTTCTGCGGGCGGCACTTCCGCATGATGTTTGCCCGGCGCAACCGTCTGGGGCTGGCACTGATACTGGAAAGCCATCTGGACAAGATCAAAGAAGACATAGAAGAGCCGCCGCTTTTGCGCAAGACCGGTGCGGCCGCCTCCGGCCCGCTACGCGCCTTGGGGCAGCTGGAACAAGACTGCTATGTGTGCGGGCGCATCGACCGCACGCTTGCACGCATGACCGAAACGCTGACCTGGCTGTGGGAGAGCGACGCCGGCTTTCAGAAGAAGCTGGCGGCACAGACCGGCTTCTGCCTGCCGCATTACCGCTCTGTGCTTTCCTGCGCCAAAAAGCTACTCTCCAAAAAGCAGTTTGCCGCCATGTATGATGTCATGTACGGCATTGAAACGGCGCATCTCGCAAAACTGCGCGAGGATGTGAGCTGGTTCTGCAAAAAATTCGACTATCGCTATGAGGAAGAACCCTGGTATGACGCCAAGGACGCGGTGGAACGCACCATCCGCTCCCTGTGCGGCGAGGAGGAAAAGGAAGGAAAAACGACATGATCATCCAAAGCATCCATATCCTCCATTTCGGCAAGCTCAGCGACCTTTCCCTTTCCTTTGACCGCGCCCTGCACATCATCGAGGGGGAAAACGAAGCGGGAAAAAGCACCATTGCCGCCTTTGTGCGGTTTATGCTGTACGGACTTGACCGGGCAGACGAAGTCTCCTGCCGGAAGGCCATCAGCCGCGAAAGCGGCACGGCCGAGGGCAGCATGACCGTGGAGGTCAAGGAAGGCATCTTTCGCCTTGAGCGCAAGGCCACGCTGGGCGGCACCCCCGAAAAGCCCGTCTATGAAGAAACAAGCGTCATTGTCAACACCGCCACAGGCGAGGAAACATCGGATGTCTCTGCCGGGCAGAGGTGGTTCGGCTTTCCCTCCACCATCTACCGCAGGATCGCCTGTATCGGCCAGTTGACAGAAACGAAGGTAGACGATGCCGCCATGCGCCGCTCCATCGAAAACCTGCTGTTTTCGGGTGACGAGCGCATCAACATCCGCCATGCCACCGCCATTCTGTCTGCCCGGCGCGACAAACTGATGACCGTCGACAGAAAGAGTGGCGACATTCCCCGACTGCGCGCCGAGGCGGACGAACTGCGTCGCAAACTGGACCGCGCCACCAATCAGAACCGTCAGCTGATGGTCACCCAGGCCAAGCTGGACAACACCCGCCGCAAGCTGCGGGAGGCAGAACGCAACTTTCAGGAGATGGTGGACAGAGACGACAAATCCCGCTATGAACAGTTGAAAGACGCCTTCGATAAATACCATGAATACAAGAATCAGTCCAGAGAAGTCAGCGACAAGCTCATCGAACTCAAAAAGGGAGTGGGCCGTCTCGGCTTTATTCCCGATGCGGAATATCTGACCGAACTGGGCGTAAACCGCTGCCTGTATGTGGAGGCACAGCAGACCTGCAAGCAGGCGGGAGACGACCTGCATGACACCGAATGCGCCGAGGTGATCGAGGCGGATGTGCAGCGCTATCTGCGCCAGACCTACCATCAGGGCGGCGAAGACAAGGTGCTGTCAGATGCAAAGACACTCCACCGCCGCACGACCCTGCTGCGGTTCTTCGGGGTCCTGTGCGCCCTGCTGTTTGCGGGGTGTGTGGCGGGCGCGGCCATTCTGCTGCCGCCGATGATCGCCGCGTCGGGCGCTTCGGCCGCTCTGCCGTTTATCCTGTGCTTCGCCGTGGGGGCACTTCTGCTGGCCGGAGGAGATGTTGCGCTGTGGCTGACCGCCCGCGAAAGCAGGCGCAAAGAAAGCGGGCTGTATATGGACTATGCGGCCCACAACTACCGTGAGATGCTGACCCGCATCAACCGCATCATCGACTACCGAAACAAAGCCGCCGACCGCCTGATGAAGGTGCGGGCGGCGCAGAAATACCAGGAAAAGGTGCAAAACACCCTTGCCTCTGCCTATGAGGTGTTGGCAAAGACCCTGCGCCGTTGGGACGGCGAAGTGCCGCCCCCCGACGGAGATGTGCTGGGCTATACCGACAAGATCATGGAGGCCACCCGCAACTACCTGGACACGCTGGCCGCACTCAGTGACGAAAAGACCCGCCTGGATGTGACCATTGCCCAGCTGCGTGACCAACTGCGGGGGCAGAACGAAGACATCATCCGCAAAAAGGTGGCCGAAAAAGAAAATGTGAATGTCGGCCGTCTCACCCCGGAGGAGATCGCGGCGGGTATTGCCAACTACCGCCATCAATGCAACCTGCTGCGCAAAAGCGAAGAGATGCTGAGCAGCCAGTATGAACTGCAAAAAGAGCAGGCGGAAGAACCGGCGCATCTGGCCGAACAACTGGCCGAAGCGCAGGCACGCCTCAACCGCGCCACCGAAGAACACCGCGCGCTGGAAATGGCGCTTTCCACCTTTCTGGACGTGGATGACCGGCTGAAGGCCCGTATCGTGCCCCGCCTGGCCGAGAACGCGCGGGAACTCATCTCGACCATGACGGGCGGCACATACCGCGACATCGAATTGGGAGATGACCTTTCTCTCCGGCTGAAGCTGGGCACAGAGTCCTACACCACAGATCTGGTCAGCGCCGGCACCCGCGACATCGCCTACATCTCCCTGCGCATGGCCATGATCGCCATGCTCTGCCGTGACGAACTGCCGCCCCTGTGCCTGGACGAAAGCTTTGCCTATCAGGACGACACACGGTCGCTGAACATGATGCGCATGCTCAAAGCCCAGGCGGACAAGGGCATGCAGACCCTGATCTTCACCTGCCGCGCCCGCGAGGAGATCCTGGCGCACCAGGCATTCGGCCCCCGCGTGGGCTACACCCGACTGAAAGGCGCAGACAACGACTGATCCCCCGCACCGCCGTGCTGCGAAAGACGGCACAATGCCGCCGGGCGTTCTGCGGCGGCCAAAAGACAGACACCGACATTTCAAAAAGGAGACACACATGACACAAGAACCCTGCATTCTGGTCATCGGGGCGCCGCGCATGGCGCTGTCGCTGTTCTGCGACCGTCTGCCGCAGGCGGGTGAGACGGTGTCGCTCAAAGAACATCCCCTCTATGAAATGGGCGACCGTGCCACCGCCCTTGCCGTGGCCTTGACGCGTCTGCACGCCCGCACCGTCTTCTGCGGTGTGGTGGGAGACGACAACATGGGTCGCATCATGCGGGACCGGCTGTATGCAGAGGGAGTGGACACCCGCTTTCTCTATACCGCCCCGCACACCGCCACGGGTCTGGAATGCCGTCTTTGCGGCAAAGCGGACGAGGCGCGCGGCCTGCAGTTTGCAGGCGTGGGTCGTCTGCTGGAAAAAGAGCAGGCCGAGGAGGCCTTTGCCTGCCTGCCGGATGCCGTTTGTCTGTTGGCCGACCTGCCACCGGAGATCCTTTCTCATGTGATGTTGCTGGCAAGCAGCCGCCACATCCCCGTCATCATGGATGCCCGCGGGGGCGAGACGCGACTGGCAAACCTGCCGCAGGCCGAGATCTTCTGCGCCAATGCCGACGAGTGCGAGGCCCTCTCGGGAGAGCGCCCCGGCACGGCCGACCAATGTCTGCGCGCCATGCTTTCCCTTTCGGGCAGGATCAAAGCCCGGCACCATGTGCTGAAATTGGAAGACCGCGGCTGTTTCTTTCTGGACGGCCGCCTGCCCCGCTACCTTTCCGCCTGTGTGGTCCATCCCGGCGGAGGCACGGGTGCGGGCACGGTCTTTTTGGCAGCCCTGACCGTGCTGTACCTCAAAAGCGACGGCAACCTGCCGCTTTCCTGCAAATATGCCAACGCCTCGGCGGCATTGGCACTGACAAAGCCGGGGCTGTATTTGCCCACGCAGGAAGAAATTGCCGACTTTCTCCGCCAAAGCTGACCAAACGCGAATGCAATCGGCCGACAGCCGTTTATATACACCGTAAGTTGCCACTCTACAACTTTGTGATGAGGTTTTCAAATGAAATGCGAACAATTCTCTTTTCCCTCCTCCGACGGAAAAAACAGCATTGTTGCCTATTGGTTTTTGCCCGATGAGACCGCGCCGAAAGGCATCGTCCAGGTCGCCCATGGGATGACCGACTATGCCCTGCGCTACCGCCGCCTGGCAGAACAGCTCACCAATGCGGGATTTGCCGTATGTGCAGACGACCACCTCGGCCATGGCCAGACGGCCGCCACCCCCGATGACCTCGGCTTCTTTGCCGAATCGGACGGTGTGGGCTATGTGGTGGACGACCTGCACGCACTGACCCTTCTGGCCAAACAGCGGTTTGCCAATCTGCCCTTCTTTCTGCTGGGGCACAGCATGGGCTCGTTTCTCGCCCGGCTGTATGCCACCCGCTTCGCCTTTGAGCTGGACGGACTGGTCATTCTCGGCACGGGCGGTCCCAACCCGCTGTTGCCGCTGGGGCGGTTTCTCGCCCGTTGCGTGCGCCGCTTCCACGGTCCCCGCTATCGCAGCCGCTTCATTGCCCGTCTGGCCTTCTCGGGCTATCTGTCCCGCTGTGAGAAGGGCGCGCCCAAAAACGCCTGGATCACGCGCGACGAAGAAGAACGCCGTGTTTATGACAATGACCCCCTGTGCAGCTTCACCTTCACCGTGCAGGCCTATCTTGACCTGTTTGACATGGTGGCGGAATCCAACGCCAAAGAATGGTTTTCCGCCTATCCCAAAGAACTGCGCACGCTGGTGGTCAGCGGCACAGGAGACCCCGTCGGCGGATGGGGGCAGGGACCTACATATGTGGCCGACACCCTCAAAAAAGCCGGGGTCTCGCATGTGGACCTGTATCTGTATGAAGGGGCGCGGCACGAACTCTTCAACGAGACCAACCGTGACGAATTTTTTGCCGACCTTGTCGGCTGGCTGAACGGCGCCATGACCGCCGAGGCCTGAACCGCTGCCGGGTGAAAAGGCCTGGACCCTTTTCAAGAAGTCAAAATCAACGGACGGTATCCCTTTGCCTTGCATGGTGTACGGTGGTGTGGCTGTTGCTCTGCGGGTTCCGCTGTGAGGCGGACGGCGGACAGGTACGCGAGACCGTCGAAGTGCAGGAAGAGACGCTGGTCTCTTCCTGCACCGGCATGGCCGTGCTGTTTGGCCCTGCCCTGACCTTTGAAGCCGGGCAGGACATTCTGTGGAAGACCGCGGCGGGCAAGGTCGCCCCCCAAACACCGCTGATATTCTCCGGCAGTCCCCCCGCCCTTCTGCTCTCCCCCACAGACGGCTGTTTTCTGCCCGACTGCGACGGGCTGGAAGCCGTCTGGGACACGGAAGAAGCCCTCTCCTATACCCCCACGCAGGTAAGCGACGCCCTTTCCGCCTCCCCTGCCCCTCCCCAAAGCGGGAAACTGATGGTGGGGTTTGACCGCTATATCGCATTTTTGACCGAAAAAGATGACAAGACAAGCTGTCTTCGCATCGGCGGAAACTATGCGCTGACCCTGGCGGGCACAGAGACCGTATCCGCCCGCCTGCTCTCGCGGGAGGAGGAAGAGGGGAAAGAACTGCTCCGCTTTTGTTTCTCTGCCTCACCGCGGCTGTATGACTGCCCCCGTATCACCGAGGCCACGCTCCCCCTGTCCTGTGAGACGGTGATGCGCCTGCCCTGCTCTGCCCTGCTTTTTGACGAGGCCGAGCAACCCTATGTGCTGTGTGCCCGCGGCGGCCACGCCGTGGCGCGGGGTGTGTGCATTCTCGCCTATGAAGGGGAAGAGGTATTGCTCTCCCCCGCCGACGGAAAAATGACCGTTCTGGGGCAAACGCTGCCCTACCTTGCCGCGGGAGATGAGGTGCTGGTATGCCCGCAAGGGCTGACCCATCTCTCTGCCCTCTACCGCAAAAGCGACCCATTTGCCTATCTGAAATACATATTTGCCACCGAAAAAGAAAAGAGGAAATGACCGATGGAAGCGACATTGCTCAAAGAAAAGCTCCGGGCGGGCGGGCTCTCTGCCTACACCCACCTCTACACCGACACTGCACGGCAGACCGACCGCTATCTGGCCGCCGTTGACGCCTTTGAAGCCCTGTATGGCACCGGGCGTGATCTGTTTGTCTTCTCTGTGCCGGGGCGCAGCGAACTCTCGGGCAACCACACAGACCACAACCACGGCGTGGTACTGGCAGGGGCCATTGACCGCGACATTATTGCCATTGTTTCCCCCCGCGCAGACGGCGTCATCCGCCTCAAAAGCGAGGGCTTTCCGGAAGATACGCTGCGCATCGAAGAGATCGGCTCGCCCGAAAACTTCCCCCGCTATACCTCCGCCGCGCTGATCGCCGGTGTGTGCCGCGCGCTTGCGGACAAGGGAGAGGCGGTGGGCGGCTTTGACGCCTATACCACTACCGAGGTGCTGAAGGGCTCGGGCATTTCTTCCTCTGCCGCCTTTGAGGTGATGGTGGCCAACATCTTAAACCACCTGTACTGCGGCGGCCGTTATACGGGGCAGGACCTCGCCATGATGGCGCAGTATGCCGAAAATGTCTATTTCGGCAAGCCCTGCGGGCTGATGGACCAGATGGCCTGCGCTGTGGGCGGGTTTGTCAAGATCGACTTTGCCGACCCCGCCGCCCCACAGGTGACGCCCATCGACTTTTCGCTGTCGGATGCGGGGTATGCCCTTTGCATCGTCAACACCGGCGGCAACCACACCGACCTGAACGAAGACTATGCCTCTGTGCCCGCAGAGATGAAGGCCGTGGCGGCCGCCCTGGGGCAGACCGTTCTGCGCGGGCTGACCGAGGCCGACATCCGCGCCGCCCTCCCCGCCCTGCGGGAAAAGACGGGCGACCGCGCCGTTCTGCGCGCCCTGCACTTTGTGCGCGAAAATGACCGTGTCTGCCGGCAGGCAGACGCGCTGGCGGCGGGCGACATCCACGCATTCCTTTGCGGCGTGTCTGCATCGGGCGACTCCAGCTTCAAGTACCTGCAGAATGTCTATACCACCAAAAATGTCGCAGAACAGGGGCTTTCGCTTGCCCTGTGCCTCACCGAAGGACTGCTGGGCGGCAAAGCGTGTGCCTGGCGCGTCCACGGCGGCGGCTTTGCGGGGACGGTGCAGGCCTTTGTCAGGCAAGAGTATGAAGCCGACTATGCCCGCGAGATGGACCGCGTCTTCGGCGACGGGGCGACCATGCGCCTGCGCATCCGCCCTGTGGGAGCGACACAGATCCTTCTGTGATCACCACCCGCACAAAGCCCCCTGCCACGCAAAAGCGCAGGCAGACAAGCCCGCCGATCGCACAGTCCCCGGCGGCGTTTGATGCCGCCGCAACCAAAAACAAAGAGAAAATAATAATTGCAAGGAGATAAAACACACATGGCCACCAAAAAAGCAGCAACCGCGGCCAAGACCGAAGTTGCAAACGACAAAAAAGCTGCACTCGAGACCGTCATTGCCCGCATTGAGCGCGACTGCGGCAAAGGCGCCATCATGCGCCTGGGAGAAAGCACTGCCATGAATGTCAGCGCCATTTCCACCGGCTCCATTTCGCTGGACATGGCCCTGGGCATCGGCGGCGTACCCCGCGGCCGCATCATCGAGATCTACGGGCCGGAATCCTCCGGTAAGACCACGCTGGCGCTGCATGTCATCGCCGAGGTGCAGAAGACCGGCGGCGAGGCCGCCTTCATCGATGCGGAACACGCGCTGGACCCCGTCTATGCCAAGCATCTGGGGGTCAACACCGCCAACCTCCTGGTCTCTCAGCCCGACTGCGGCGAGCAAGCGCTGGAGATTGCCGAGGCGTTGGTCAATTCGGGCGCGATCGATGTCATCGTGGTGGACTCGGTGGCGGCATTGGTGCCCCGTCAGGAGATCGACGGCGACATGGGCGCGGCGCATGTGGGCGTGCAGGCACGCTTGATGAGCCAGGCCATGAGAAAACTGGCAGGCGCCATCTCAAAGAGCAACTGCACCGTGATCTTCATCAATCAGCTGCGCGAAAAGGTAGGGGTGATGTACGGCAACCCCGAAGTCACCACCGGCGGCCGTGCGCTGAAATTCTATGCCTCTGTCCGCATTGAGATCCGCAAGACGGAGGCCCTCAAAAACGGCAGCGAAGTCTACGGCAACCATGTGCGCTGCAAAGTGGTCAAAAACAAGGTGGCCCCGCCCTTCCGCACGGCGGAGTTCGACATTCTGTACGGCTCGGGCATTTCCCGTTCGGGCGAGATCATCGACATGGCCATCAAACTGGGCATCATCGAAAAATCCGGCTCCTGGTTCTCCTATGACGGCAGCCGCCTCGGGCAGGGGAAGGACAACACCCGCAAGACCATCGAATCCAACCCCGAGCTGTTTGCCAAGCTGGACGCCACCGTGCGTGAGAAAATGATGAGCGCACAGGTGGATGATGAATTTGCCAACACAGACACCGGCGCGGGAGATGAGTTTGATTTGCGCGACTTTGAACTCTCCGACGAAAACGGCGACGCCGAATGACCCGGATCCTGCAAGAGATACAGCGCGGGCAACGCACCGTTCGCCTGCGCTGTGTTTGCCTGCCCGAAGGCCAAGAAGATGAGGAAATTGAAGCAAAAACGCCAAAACCCCACCGTCAAAAGCCCCAAACCCTGACGGTTCTTGTCGAGGATATGGGGCAACTGCCTCCGCTTTGCGCCGGAGATGAGATCGGGGACGAGGCGTGGCAGACCCTGCTTTGGTGTGACGGCCGCGCCATGGCCCTGCAAAAGGCGCTGGAATGCCTTTCACGCACGGATGTAAGCCGTCGCGCGTTGTATGCCCGCCTGCGTGCCAAAGGGGCGACAGACATCAATGCCCGCTTCGCCGTCGAACAGGTCGTCTCGCTGGGATACCTGCGCGAGGGGGAGCAACTGCGCCGCCTGTGCCTCAAACTGGCGCAGGCCGGCAAAGGCCCGCGCACCGTCACCGCCCGCGCCGCGGCCGCCGGCTATCCCCTCTCTGCGGCAGAGCAGACACTTTCAGAGATGGAAGCGGCGGGCGAGCTTGACTTTGCCGCCGCGGCGCGTGAACTGGCCGCCCGCTTTGCCGCGCAAGGGCTGAGCGAACAGGAAATTGCCCGCAAGCTCTACGCCGCCGGGTTTGATACAGACGACTGCTTTTCTTCGTAAAAAACAAGGAATACACCGCCGCCATCATGCGGACAAAGAAAGGGTGGACAAGATGAGAAGAGACAAGATCAACTACTATCTGGACATTGCCGAGCAGGTCTCCAAGCGATGCACCTGCCTGCGCCGCCATTACGGCGCCATCATCGTCAACAATGACGAGATCATTGCCACCGGGTATGCGGGCGCCCCACGCGGGCGGCAGAACTGCTCGGATGTGGGGTACTGCATCCGCGAGAAAAAATGCATCCCGCGCGGCGAGCGGTATGAACTCTGCCGCAGTGTGCATGCCGAGGCCAATGCCATCATTTCCGCCTCCCGCAACGAGATGATCGGCAGCACCCTGTTTTTGGTGGGGGTGGAGATCGACGGCTCTTATGTCAAAAATGCCAACAGTTGTTCGATGTGCAAACGCCTGATCATCAACTCGGGCATCAGTCAGGTGTGCGTGCGCGACGATGCCGACAATTACCGCCTGATGCAGGTCTCGGACTGGGTGGAGCATGACGAGTCGCTTGACGGCTCGTTTGGCTACTGAACCGCCCGTCGGTTACCTTGATACACATCCCTTTACCATCAAAAAACCGACTGTTTTCATGCATAGAGCGCATAAAAACAGCCGGTTTTTCATTTTTGCTATGGCGCATGATCACCGTAACAGATGATTTTGCCATGTGGCGTATCTTTTCGTTAGAAAAAGCAACGCAGCATTTGTCCAGAAGGTTGTTTGGCGACAGATTTTGAAAAACTGCCCCTCCGGTAATACGGCACACCTCACACCGCTGTATCGCATTTTCTTTTGCCAACCGATCAGTGATGAACCAGACGGTATCTTGCCATGACCAGGTCAATGACTGCCTGTGTTTTCACCTTCATGTTCAG
>CAMGGT010000002.1 GCA_946055715.1 uncultured Clostridia bacterium
TTTGAGAGGGGGTGTGGGGGAGGGCCTTTTTTCAAAAAGGCCTCACCCACATCGTCTCCTCACATTCGTCTTCTTTGCATCGGCCGTCTTGCGGCGGGGCGGGGGTATCAGTTTTGCACGCTTGCCGCCTCTGCGTTGGCCATCTGCTGGTTCAGCGCCTGCACCATGGCGTTGTAGTCGTCCAGCATATCCTGCAGGGATGAGAGCAATTCGGGGCGCGCGGCCTTTTCTGTAGCCGAGAGGCTCTGCCATGCGGTGATGGCGGCTGAGAGGGTCTGGTAGCACTGGGCGAGAGAGGCGTCTGCCTGTGCCTCTGCCTGTGCCAGCGCGGCGCGCAGTGCAATGATGCCCTGCGTTTCTGTGTACTCGGCGGTGACGGTCATGTCTTGCGTGACATTGTCAAACGCTTTGTCCCAACCTGCAAACACATACCCGGCGGCGGGGGTGACGGAAGGCGGGACGGCGGCGGTGCCGGTGTCTGTGACGGCGGTTTTGAGCAGGGTGCCGTCCGCGTCTACAAACAATACGGTATACACCCGCACATACACGGCGTTGACCTGCAGGTTCTCGGTGACATTGTCAAACGCTTTGTCCCATCCGGCGAAGCGGTGATTGGCCTTTTCGGGGGGGGTGGGGGCGGTGGCGGCGGTGCCGGAAGCAACGGCCTGGGTCTTCAGCACTGTGCCGCTCTCACCGCGGAACACCACGGTGTACCAGTCGCCGTACAGCGCCGTGACGGTGAGGTTTTCGGTGACCTGACTGAAGTCGGTATCCCAACAGGCAAATGCCGCACCGCCACGCTCGGCGGCGGGGGTGGGGGCAATGGCCGCTTCGCCACAGCGGACGGTCTGGGTGTTGATGACTGTGCCGTCGTCATAGCGGAAGGTGACGGTGAAGAGCTGTGCATAGACTGCCTGCACGGTCATATTGGCTGTGACGGCGGTTATGTCGGCGCTCCAGCCCACAAAGTCATAGCCGGCCACCGTGGGCGGTGTGGGGGGCGTGGCCGCCTGCCCATGGGCCACCTTCTGCGTGGAGAGGGTGTTGCCGTCTCTGCCGAGGAAGGTGACATCATACAGTTGGGTAAACTGCGCGCGGACGGTCAGGTTCTGTTGCACATTGAGGTAGGCATCGGTCGACCAGCCGTCAAAGAGGCGGTAGGCCGTGTTTTGCACGGTGGGCGGGACGGCGGCCTGACCGGACGAAAGCATCTGGGTAGACAGTATGGCATCCCGATACCCAAGGAAGGTGACGGTGAAAATGCCTGTGTAAGAGGCGGTGACGATGCTGTTTTCCGTGAGGTTGGTGTAGTTGCCCACCCAGCCCGAGAAGGTATGCCCGTCGAGGACGGGGGCATCGGGCGGCGTGGCAGACCCACCCTGGTTGACATGCTCTACCTTGAGCACAGTGCCGTCTGCCGCGCGGAAGATGACCGAGAGCACAGGCAGATAAATGGCGTGAACATCCAGGTTACGGGTGACATTGTCGAAGGCGATGTCCCAATCGGAAAACACATAGCCATAGACATAGGGCGCGACGGGGGCGGTGGCAGACTGGCCGTAGATGATGTCCTGCGTGGACAGCACCACATTGTCAAAGCCGTAGAAGGTCACGATGTGCCCGGCGGTATAGTTGGCCGCAATGGTGGTGTCGGCGTTGATGGTGACGCCGTTATCCGACCAGCCGAGAAAGACATATCCGTCCTCCTGCGGCGGGGTGGGGAGGGTGACCGCGCGGCCGTGTTTGACGGTGGCCGTGCCGAGGACGCGGCCGTTCAGCCCCGTGAAGGTGACGGTGTGGCTGGGGGTGACGGCATAGAGTGCCTCGTTTTCGACGACGCTGTCGGCCAGAACGGAGGAACGGATCATGGTGTCGTCGTCGAGGTCGCTTGTGGTGTCAAAGATCTCAACCGACACGGTATAGTCGCTCATGTTCGCGGGCAGACCCGTCAGACGGACGGTGGCTTCCACATCGGAAGGCAGGTTGGGCAGATTGATCAGGGCGGTGACGGTGGTCGTGGTGCCGTCGCTGTTGGTGATGGTGATCTCCTGCGTGTTGTTGTGCAGATAGCCGTCTGTGCCCTTGACGGGGGTGTAGCGGATGATGCTGTCGGAGCTGTTAGTCGAGGAGACGATCTCACCCTGGGCATCTCTGACCTTGACCTCAATGCGATAGTTGCGCGCCACCGTCATGTAGTTGGCGAAGTTGATCAGCACTTCCAGCTCGGTGGTGGTGAGGTCTGCCACGGAATAGACGCGGGTCTTCTGCTCGCCGTCCACGGCATAGAAGACGACGCTGCCGGCTTCCAGCGTGGTGACATAGCCGTTGTCGACAAAGGCGTTGCCCTCGTAGGTGAGGAAGTTGGACACACTTTCATACGCGCCCCACGTGAGGGGGCCGAAATGATGGCCGTAGCCGATCTTGTTGTTGGTGTAGGTGATGTAGTGGATGTTGTTAAGCGAGCAGGCGGGGGTCAGGTAGGTGGTATAGCCGCCGCCGTTGAACCAGTTGCCGCTGGCCTGGATGTTGGCAAAGCCCATGACATCTTTTTCGGGCTTGAAGAAGAAACAGCAGTTGGCCACATGGTCATAGTGCAAAAACGGAATGTCAAACCGGTTGCCCATGACGCGGCTGTTGTTGGGCAGATTGTTGGCACTGCCGGAATACTGGATGACATCCGCGTGGGCGCCGGGGGTGCGGGTGCCGCCGTCACGGAAATAGCAGCTTTCTACCAGCTGATTGCTGGCCCCCTTCATGTGGTCGGCGCAGACATCATGCACATAGCAGTGGCGCAGGGTAATGTTGCTTGCGTTGAAGAAGGCGGCAAGGGAATGTTCGCCTTCCATCCAGGAGATGGTGGCCATGGCACCGCCCGTGTTCTGAATGCCGTAGTAAGAGGTGGCATACAGGTAGAAGTCATGGATGGAGACGGGCGTGGTGGCTTTGATGGTGATGCCGCCCGTGAGCGTAAAGCCGGAGAAGTCATAATTGTAGAGGGCGGCCGTCGCGTCTGTGATGGTCATCGAAGAGGTGTTGCCCGTGCCGAAACATGCGGGATATTTCTCGTGGGCGGGCACAAGGTCTTCCTCTGCACAGCGATAGCCGGTGTTATAGCGGTCGGGCATGATATACCCGTATTCGGGCAGGGCCAGGGGGGTCTCATACGGCGGGATCGCCGGGGCGGGGGTATCTTCCTCTTCGCCGCCCGTCTGCGAGAGCAGACGGAAGACAAAGTCCGAGGTGAACGGACTGCGCCCGGTGACATCCTTTACCCCGTCAAGCGAGAGCAGATAATCAACATTTTCAAGCAGGGGATTGCGGACAAAGTCCAGCACCAGCGCATTGTCTCTTTCACGCCAACCGATGGCAGAGATGACAGCGGCATCCCCTTCCAGCGTTGTCAGCTGAATGTTGGCGGCGGTGAGTGTGGACATGTCAGGCGTGTGGGACAGGGGCAGAGTGATCTGCCCATAGGTGATGGCGGTGCCTTCGCTGTCCAGCGGCAGGATGGGGTCGCTTGCCACAAAGTCACCGGGGAGGTAGTTGATGGCATCCCGGATGTAGAAGCCGGCCTCGGAGTCGGTGGGCACGCCGAAATTGATCTGCCAGGAGTTGTTTGTAAAGGCCTTGTCTTCAAAGACGGTCGAAATGGCCGTGACGGCAGTGCCGTCTGAGAGCAGAATGTCGCCATAGAAGAAGAAGGTAAAGTCGGCTTTGCCTGCCTCTTCCGTGGGTGTGATGCAGACGGAGGTGCGGTACCAGCTTTCGGGTGAGATCGACCCGGTCTGCGTCCCGCAGGTGAAGGTATAGCGGTCGATTTCTGTGTTGTGCGAGAGGGCAAGCAGGGTATTCCCGCCCAGTTGCAGCGTCATGGTCTGTACCCGCGAACCGGAGACGGGCGGGGCGATGTAGAGAGAGGCCTCAAACACCGATTCCGCATCCTTGGGGATATAGGTGCGCTGGAGGGTACAGCCGGTGGTCTTGCCCACAACGGCTGTGACTTTCACATCCTCGTCTTCGGGGTCGGTCACCACCCGCATATAGGTGTTGCCGTTGCCCGGCTGCAGTTTGTTCCAGCGGTGGGTGGAAGTGCCGCTGGAGGGGCTGGTGTTGTTGCTCGCGTTGGAGAACAGAATGGTGTCTGCCACGGGTGTGACCGCGGGTTCTTCCGTGTCTGTTTCTCCCTCGGCCATCACGGTCATGGGCAGGGGCAATAACAGGAAAGAGAGCGCAAGCAAAAGGGCGAGAACTCGTGTTTTCATGGTAATCCTCCAATTGTGCAAAAAGTGGGCGGAACCGGGGAAGATCCCGATTAATGGCAGGTGCGTGGGAAAGATCAAACAGCAGTCAACAGCAGGTGCGCAGGCTCTCGGATGAGGGCGGACCGTGGCGGCCGATGACCCGTCAGGGAAGGGTGGCGCGGGCGAGGTTGTCGGCTTCTTCTGCCGCGGCATTGAGGGCACGCACGGCTTGGTTATAGCTGTCAAGCAGCTTCTGCAGGGCGGCCAGTTGTGCGGCCGCCTCGGTCTTTTGCTCTTGCGGGATCTCCGCATAGGCGGCAATGGCTTCCTGCAATGCCTCGTATTTTTGGGCAAGGGTGGCACCGGGGGCGGCATCCAATTGTGCGGCGGCCGTCACCGTGCGTGCAAAGCGAGAGACCATGTCCGGCTCATAAATGGGGTAGATGTTGAGGTTCTCGGTGATGCAGGTATAGTCCTTGTCCCAGCCAACAAAGCGGTAGCCCTCCCGTTGCGGCGGGGTGGGAGGTGTGGCGGGCTGCCCCGCTTGCACGACCGCACCGGTGAGCATATAGCCGTCGGCCGAGAAGAACCGCACGGTGAAGGAAGCGGAGGCGGAGAGATAGATGGCGGTGGCTTCCGTGTCTGCCATGATGGAGCGCGTGGCGAATGTGCCGGAAGAGATGGTCTCTCCCGCCACTCGCCACCCGGCAAAGACCATGCCGGAGACGGCAGGCATCTCGGGCGGGGTGGTCGTTTCACCTTCAAAGACAAGGCGGCTCTCAATCTCTGCACCGTCTTTGTCCAGAAATCGGACGGTCAGCTGACGCGCGTATTTCGCCCGCACCGTCAGGTCACGGGTAACAGAGAGGTATGCATCGGTGTCCCATCCCGCAAAGCGGCAACTGCCCGCGGTTTCCGGGGGTGTGGGTGGCAGGGCGGTGGCACCTTCGCGTACGGTCACGCGGTCGAGCAGCACATCCTCATAGCCAAGGAAAGAGACGGTATAAAGCCGTGTGTAGACGGCCTGTACGGTCAGGTTTCCGGACACGGCCAGATAGCCGTCGGTGTTCCAGCCGTCGCAGTCATAACCGTCGATCTGCGGCAATTGGGGCGGGGTTGCCGCCGCTCCGTCAGAGACGGTCTGCTCGGAGAGCACCACGCCGCCTTGTCCGAGGAAACGAACCGTCCACGCCCGGGCGCAGATGGCGGTGATGGTGGTGTCGGCTTTGATGTTGGTGCCGTCGGAAGACCAGGCGACAAACTGCCACCCGTCTGCAAATTCCGTTGCGGGCGGGATGGCCGAGCCATTTTCGGGCACGGCCTGCTCAGACAGCAGCTCTCCCTCGGGGCCGACATAGCGGACGGTATAGAACTTCTTGTAAATGGCGGTGATGTCGGTGTCTTCTGTGATGTGGCCGAAGGACTGCGACCATCTGTAAAAGACTTTGCCTTCCACTTTTGGGATGCCTGTGGGGGCGGTGGCACTTGTGCCTTCCCGCACCGTCTGCCGGGAGAGCAGGGTCACGCCGTCTTCGGCATAGAAGCGCACGGTATAGAGCTTGTCATAGCGTGCCACCACATCTGTGTCTGCGCAGATGACCTCATAGTTCTCCGACCATCCGGCAAAAACATAGCCCTCACGGTCAGCGGGGGTGGGAGGTGCGGCCGCTTCCCTTTCGCGGACCGTCTGCAGAGAGAGCAGGGTCACACCGTCTGCGGCATAAAACCGCACGGTATAAAGGGGCACAAACAGCGGCGAGACCGTCGCATCCGCCGTGACGCAGGCGGTGGACTGCGACCAGCCCACAAAGACATACCCTTCTTTTTCGGGCAACTGCTCGGGCGGCAGGACCGACCCGCCGGCCGCGACAGTTCCGCGGCGGATGACACTGCCGTCATCCGCAAGGTAGGTGACCGTATAAACGGCGCCTTCCGGGCAGTAGATGGGGTGGATCTCTTTGTCTTCCGTAATGTCGGAAAGCGGGGCATCCCAGCCGCAGAAGGTATAGCCCTCCACCGTGGGGGCTGTGGGCGGGGTGACGGCAGAATGCTCGGAGACAGACAGGATCCCGTCCGTCAGCGGCGCACCGTCCTTGTCACAGAAAGTGACGGTATAACTGCGGGTATAATCCAGCACAAAGACGCGGTCGCGGGTGATGATGGTATTCCACATGTCTGCCTGCGAGATATCACGCCCGTTTTCGTCCACAAAACAGCGGAAGGAAGCGCCGCCCGACCACGGGATCTTGAAGGAGGCGGGGGTGCCGCCGTAGGGGATGTACTGGGTGGAAGCGGGGCCGCCGCCGGCATCTGTGACGAACTTGACCTCGCAGAGCTTTTCGGTCTCTGGCAGGAGGGTATTCTCCTTTTGTCCCTCGCCGTCGATGACGCTGGAGCGGATCATGGTCTCCTTTCCGTCGGTGGTCTCATACACGGCCACCTGCAGGGAGGCGCCTTCAAGGTTTTCGGGCAGGTCATACAGCGGTACCTGCACCACCTCATCCACGGGAAAGTGGGGGATGTTGATGAGTGCGGTCTGCGTGATCTCCGTGCCGTCCTCATAGCGGTGGATGACGGTGGTCTTGTTGTCATCGGTGTTGTATTCGGAGGGCGGGGTATAGCGTTCGATCTGTCCGTCGGCCGAGGTGAGATAGGTCACCTTTCCGTCTGCGTCCTTCACCGTCACCACCACCCGGTAGGTGCGGGCAGAGGTGGTGTAGTTGGCAAAGTTCAGCAGAATGGAGGGGGTCTCCGTCCCCAGACCGCCAAGAGAGGTAATGCGGGAGGGACGCAGCTTGCCCGCTTCCGTGCGGTCCAGGGCGGCAAGAGTGCTTGCGTCCAACACGCCGCTCCGCAGTACGACAGAACCGGTATACAACTGCGAGATGGCCACATTGCCGGAGAACTCGTCCATTTCGTCGATCGGCCAGCCGTTGGAGGTATAGCGCCCGAACACATAGCCGCATCCCGTTTTGTTGTCGGAGAAGATGGTGTGCTGCATGTAGGCGCCGCCCTCGCCGCGCGCGGCGTTCATATAGACGGTATAGCCGCCGCCGTTGAGCCAGTTGCCGCTGATCTGGATATTGTCCACACCCATATTGTCTGCGCCCTCCGGCTGCATAAAGACGGTGGCGTTGGCCAGATGTTCGTAGGCCATGTAGGGCACATCAAAGCGGCAACCCACGATCTTGAGGTTGTTGATGCCGCCCCCGGAGGTCTGATGTACGTCGGCGTGTGCGCCCGGTGCGCGGGTGCCGCCGTCGCGGAAATAGCAGGATTCGATCAGCTGCCCGGAGCCGCCCTTCATGTGGTCGGCCTGCACATCATGGCAGAAGACACGGTAGACGGTGATGTTACTGCCGCCAAAGAAGGCAGAGAGACTGCCGGTCGCCTCGCCCCACGCCACCGTCAGCCGCGCGGAACCCGCACCGGAAATGCCGCCGTGGGTGGGGGAGTCCATGTAGAAGTCGTGGATGTAGACGGGGGAGGTGGCGGTGACTTTGATGATGATGTCATCGCTGTAAAAGCCGCAGAACTCATAGTTGTATTTCTTGGCGATGGACTCGGAGATGACCACCAGACTGTCACTGCGGGTGATGGCGTCCGGGTATTTTTCGCGGAAGGGTACCAGCTCTTCAAACGCGCAACGGTAGCCCGTGTTCCAGACGTCCGGCATGATATAACCGCCCTCCGGCACTTCCGCTTTGGGCACGGCGGCGGGGCGTTCTCCCTCCCGCGACCGGGTGGAAAACGAAACGGTGTGCCGCCCTTCGTCCAGCACGCGGCCGCAGGTGTCGACGATCATGCCGTCCCCAAGGTCCAGCGTGTAGGTGGTGTTGGGCGAGAGGGGATGCTCCGAAAAATCAAAGATCAGGGTCGCCGGGCGGGAGGGCGAGTAGGTGCGGCTCGTGCAGGGCACAATGTTGCCCGCCTCGTCGCGCAGTACCGCTTCCGAGAGGCAATAGCGGGACACATCCGGCGTGTGATAGAGGGTAAAGGTCACACGGCCTTCCAGCTTTGTGTTGCGGAATGTGTCTTCATACTGTTCGACCGTTATGGCCGTGTCGCCGAAGTCACCGGGGTGGCAGATGTCCACATCGTCCAGCGCAAAGCCGCACTGACTGCCGGAGACACCCGTCATCACAAAGGACAGGGTCGAACCCGTGGCGGTGCCGCTTCGGCTTGCGACGATCTGGCTGACGCCGCCTTCTTCGTCATCCGTCAGTTCTCCCTGCATAAAGGCACGCAGTGTGGCGTTCTGCATAGAGCCCTCCGCGTCCGGCAGAAAGTGGAAGGAGAGGTGGAACCAGCGGTCGGCCGGCAATGTGCCGGTGCGGTCGAGGAAGGTATACCGGTAGGTATTGTCGGCGCTGTTATAGCCCTCGATGGTCAGCTCCGTTTTGTCATAGAGCTTCACTACGAATTTGTGCCCTCCGTCGGACAGGGGAGAGGCGATCAGCAGACGCATGGAAAAGAGGATCTCGCGGTCGGTCTCCAGATACTTTTTGTTGAGGGAGGCATTTTTTCCGTCTGCGCTCGTATAGTAGGTATAAAAGAGGTTTTCGGGGTCGTCCGGGTCGGTGATGGGGGTACTGCAGGCCGCGCTGACATTGCTGTTCCAGCGTTTCGGGTCACCGCTGGATGTGCCGCTTTCTGCATTTGCGGTGCGAAAGACGACATCATCCTCCACATAGCCCTTTTCGGCAATGTTGGTGTCGTCATCCCATTCGATGGCCGTGCTTGCGGTCTCGTTTGCATCGGCAATCGCTCCAACGGGCAGAAGGGGAAAGAGCATCCCGCACAGCAAGAGGGCGGCGAGCATGCGGTGAAAAAGTGGGGCGGGGGCGGCTGTTTTGTTGCACTTCATGCGTTTCATCCTGTTTCCTCCGTCTGAGCGGCCGGGTGATGCCCGGCATCAGCGTTGCTTTTTCGTCTGAAGCCACGGTGTCTGGCGTGGTCTTTCTTTGCGGGCAGGCACCGCTTCGGGGCATGCGGTGTTGCCTGCCGAGGAGGCGCGGGGCATCTTTTGGGAAAAACGGCGGTGTCAGGATTGCTTTTTCTCGTTTTCAACAAAGAAGGTGGCCTCGGTGTCGGCGATGGAGAGGGCGACCGCCAGCGGGAATTTCTCAAAGGCGGCGCCCACATTGCGGACATTGCTCTCTTCCGAAAAGCCCATGTGATAGCGGATGGCAAATGCCTCCTCGCGGGTGAGCTTCATATAGCCGGAGATGATATACACCGATTTTTCACCGTGGCCGTAGGGGAGCTGGTCGTCAAATTCATAGTAGGGAACGGTTTTCCAACGGCCGGATTCATCCTTGACATTGCGGGTGGAACATTTGTAGACATTGGTCTTGCACAGGTCGTGGAGCAGCGCCGCGATGGCCACCGATTCTGCCGGGTACAGCAGGCCGAACTTCTCCTTTGCCGCTGTGCGGTCCAGATAGTCACACAGGCAGTCATAGACATTGAGAGAATGGGCGCACAGCCCGCCCTCCCATGCGTTGTGATAGCGGGTGGAGGCGGGGGCAGAGAAGAAGTCGCACCCCGGGCCTGTCAGATACTCCAGCAGTTTGTCGGCGCCTTCGCGTTTGATGTTGGTGCGAAAAATGTCGATGAACCGTTCTTTGTTCGTCATGGGTGTTGTACACTTTCTATTTTTGTTTTCTTGCAAAAAGGGGTATTCTGCGGTCAGTTGCGACGGGTCTCGGTCTTGCGGGTGGCTGCCGCACGGTCGCACAGTCCGTCAAAGTCCAGCTTGGCCAACTCGGCTTCAAACACCTCCGGCTTGGGGCGGGTGCGCGGGTGGCGCGGGGTGAAGACGGTGCAGCAGTCTTCATAGGGGAGGATGGAGGTCTCGAAGGTGTCGATGCGCCGCGCATAGGCGACGATCTCTTCCTTGTCAAGGCCGATGCAGGGGCGGAAGACGGGCATGCCTGCTCCGGCACCCGTCACGGCCATGGCGCCAAGCGTCTGGCTGGCCACCTGCCCCAGCGACTCGCCGGTGACAAGGGCCTCACAGCCCACCTCGCGCGCCGTCCTTTCGGCCAGTGCCATCATGAAGCGGCGAAGCAGCAGCGTGAAGTAGTCTTCGTCGCAGGTGCGGATGAGCGCCTCCTGGATCTCCGTCAGAGAAATGGTGTGCAGGCGCAGCCGCCCCACATAGGCGCACAGGCGGTCTGCCAGCGTCTCTACCTTTTCTCTGGCGAGGTCGCCGGTGTAGGGCGGAGTCTCGAAGTACAGGGCGTCCAGCATCAGGCCGCGCTTTGCCATCAGATAGCCGGCAACCGGGCTGTCAATTCCGCCCGAAAGCAGCAGCAAACCCCTGCCGGAAGAGCCATAAGGCAGACCGCCCGCCCCCGCTTCCTGGGCGGCATGGACATAGGCGGCGCGGTCGCGCACCTCCACGCGGATCATGGCTTCCGGTTGATGCAGGTCCACGCGCAGGCGCGGATTTGCCGAGAGCAGGGCACCGCCGACTTCGGCGGCAATTTCGGGTGAGCCGAGGGGAAAGGATTTGTCAGACCGCTTGGCATCCACGCGGAACCGCCGCACACCCGCCATCTTGGGGGGCAGGTAGGCCTTGGCGCAGGCGAGGATGGCCTCCATGTTCTTTTCGCATTCCGCGGCGCGGGTCACCCGCACCAGACCGAAGACCCGTTTGGCCCGTTCATACATGCCGTCCAGGTCGCAGGTGTCGTCTGTCGGTTCAATGTAGATGGTGCTTTGCAACAGATAGATGTGAAAGTGGCCGCAGGCCTCTGCACGCCTGCGCAGACTTCTGAGCAGAATGGATTCAAAGGTGGCGCGGTTAGCGCCTTTGAGGACGGTTTCGCCCAACTTGCAGAGGATGATCTCTCTCATGGTTTGTTTTTTGTCCTTCCCATATTTGCCGTTTCCTTACCGGTGGCGCGCCTTTTGCCCTCTCTGCGTATTCCGCCGCTTTTTTGGGGGCTGCGGGCGCGCCGTCCGCGCATGCCGCCGAGGCGGTCCCCGGCGGGGCAGACCGGGCAGAGGGGGCGGTCTTTTCCGACCGCCGCACCATGGTAAAATAATAGTAGTTGTATATATTTACTAAAAATACATACATAATCTTTTTATGCTTTGCTAAATTATAACATACCGCCCCCCACTTTGCAAGAGTGAAAAAAGTCGATTTTTCGCGTTTGCGCGAAAACGGCGTTTTTCACAATCAAAAGCGTTTTTTTCTTGGCTTTTCTCCCGTTTTTTTGTGAAACATGCATAAAATGTTTTCCACAGGAAAAAATAGGAGCAGAACCCCAAAGAAAGGAATGCAACAATGCAAGCAAACGAAAACAAGACTCTTGACCCCAAAGCCGCCCGCATTCTCTACATCGTCATTGCCGGTGTGCTGTGCGTGGCGGCGGCCGTTACGGGCATTGTGTTGTCCACACGGCAAAAAGCTGCTCAGAACGACTCCCTCATCCGCGTTGACAACACCACCACGGAAGCCCCCCGCCAGGTAGATGCATTGCCCGGCTTTTCGGCACCGCTTTCGGGCGTGATCGCCAAAAAGCATGACATGGATGTGCCGGTCTACTCCACCACCATGCAGGAGTACCGCGTCCATTGCGGCGTAGACATCAATGCCGCTGTCGGAGAGGCCGTGCGCGCAATGGCAGACGGCACCGTCAGCGATGTCTATGACGATCCTCTGCTGGGCAAGTGTGTCAAGCTCAGCCACAGCGGCGGTGCCACCACTCTGTATGCCAACCTCGGAAAGGAACTGGCAGAGGGCATCACCAAGGGCGTGGCCGTCCGGGCGGGACAGACGCTGGGATGTGTGGGAGAGACCACCCTCGTCGAACTGGCAGACGAGCCGCACCTGCATCTGGAGATGACGGTGGACGGCAAGCCGGTTGACCCCTTGGAGTATATCGCCGAGGCCAGCCGCGCCGCTTCTTTCACCTACGCAGACGAGCAGTACGAAAACTGACTTTTCAGCCGACCGTGAAAACAGCAGACGGCAAAAGAGCGGAAAGCCAAAAGCAAAACGGAAAAAGTCCGGGGTGGGCCTGAAATTCGGGCTTGACCCCGGACAAAATTTATGTTATACTGCCCACATCATCTAATTCGGCAACAGGACAGGAAAAAGAGACAATGAAACACATCGCCATACTGGGTCACGGTGTCGTCGGCACCGGCTGTGCCCGCATGCTCACCGAAAACAGAGAACGCATCTCCGCCCTTGTCGGGGAGGATGTGTCGCTGAAATACATTCTGGACATCCGCGACCTGCCGGACAGTCCTTGGGCAGACCGGATCGTACATGATTTTGCCGTCATTCTAAACGACCCCGAGGTCTCGGTGATCGCCGAGGTCATCGGCGGCGCTCACCCCGCCTTTGACTTTGCGGCGGCCGCCCTCAAGGCGGGCAAACATGTTGTCACCTCCAACAAAGAGTGCGTCTCCCGCTTTGGTGCGGAACTGACCGGGATGGCGGCGGCAAACGGCGTGACCTACCGTTTTGAGGCCTCCTGTGGTGGGGGTATTCCGCTGATCCGGCCGATTTTGTCTGATCTCGCGGCCAACCGCATTGACGGCATCGACGGCATTCTCAACGGCACCACCAACTACATTCTCACCCGCATGTGCCGGGACGGCAGCAGTTTTGAGGCCGCATTGGCCGAAGCCCAGCAAAAAGGATATGCCGAGCGCGACCCCTCGGCTGATGTGGAGGGCATCGATGCCCGCCGCAAGATCAACATCTTGTGCGGTTGTGCCACCGGTGTGCTGCACAACGATGAAGATATCCCCACCGAGGGCATTGCCGCCGTGCGCACCGCAGATGTGACAGCCGCGGGCTTGGCCGGGTATGCAGTCAAACTTTTGGGGCGTATGACCGGGGGGTTTTTGTTGGTTGCGCCGCATCTGATTCCTTTTGACTGCCCGCTCTCCCATACAGATGGCGTGTTCAACGCCGCGCTGCTTCACGGCAACTTTGTGGGGGATGTCATGCTTTACGGCCGCGGCGCAGGGGCTGATGCCACCGCATCTGCGGTGGTGGGCGACATGGTGGCCGCACTGCGCGGCGACAGCGGATGCGTGACCTTCGCCCACGGAGCCGCCCTGCCCGACTTCGGGGCTTTCACCTGCCCGCGCTATCTGTCGGTGGGGGCAGAAGACGCGGCCGCGCTTCTTGCGCTCGTGCCGGGGGCAAAGACCATCGAGCCGCCCGTCGGCGAATTTGCCTGCATCACGCCCCCCCTTTCGGAGGATGCCGTGCGGGTACTGCGCCAAAAAGTGTCTCTTCGCGCCGCCCTGCGGGTGCGTGAGGCATAAGCATACGCCAAACAAAACAAATAACGCGCCACACTTCATGCCTTGTGCAGAAGTGTGGCGCGTTGTGCTTTTTGTGGGGCAAAAATCGCGCGCAGGCCGCGTGGCGCAAAAAACGACGCTCAAAAAACAAAAAGCAGCCGTGGGCCGAGAGCAGTGACGAAAAAGCGGATATTGCCGATCAACACCGGCTTCTGCGCTTGCGTTTTCAGATGCATCTGCGTGTTGCACATTCAAATGCTGCTTCGCATTGACACACAGACATTTGTTGTAGCTGTTTTATGTTTCGCTTACAGCGGGGGCGGCGTGATGTTCCTGCGGTGCCGGAAGACGGCCAGCAGATTGATGACCACCATGATCGAAAGCAAAAGATCGGTGGCCGACCAGATGAAGGCGGGGGCGAGCAAAGCACCCAAAAACACCGCCAAGGGAAGCAGAAAGGGGTAGATCTTGAGAGCGGCTTTCCGGCCGCCGAAAAGGGCGCGCATGCAGACCTCTCCATAGTAGCCCCAGCAGATGACGGTGCCGAAGGCAAACAAAAATACCAACACCGCCAGCAGATAGCCGGCGCCTGCACCCAGCAGGCGGGTAAAGGCGACCTCCACGGGTTCCAGCCCGGTTTCCACCGTCGGAAGGCCTTCCGGAAAAGCGCAGAGCAAAGAAAGGGCGGTGAGCGAGCAGAGAAGCAGGGTGTCAACCGCCACCTCTGCCATGCCCATGACGCCCTGCTGCTCCGGTCTCGCGGAGGTGGCGGTGGCATGCGCCATGGGGGCGGTGCCGCACCCCGCCTCGTTTGAGAGCAGACCCCGCTGGCACCCCACGCGCAGAGCCACCAGCCATCCGGCGGTGCATCCCCCTGTCGCCGCCCGGCCGGAGAATGCTTCGCGGAAAACACGGCTGAGTGCCTCCGGCAACGCCTCTCTGCATTGCCACATCATCAAAAGACAACAGAACGCATACAGCACCGCCGCTGTCGGAATCAGGCGCAGGGTCATGCCGGATATCCGCTTTCCACCTCCGGAAATCACCCCAAAAGTGGCAACAGAGGCAAAAACCCCCGTCAAAACGGGCGCAATACCGAACTTGCTCTCAAAAACAGAGGCGATTGCCTTGCTTTGGATCATCCCGCCCAAAAAGAGCGTCAGCCCCAGCCCACACAGGCAAAATACCACCCCCAGCCACCGCGCAAGCGGCTCGCCCACCAGCAGGTAAGAAAGCGAAGGGGCGTCTGGATGGTGCTCGGCTGAGTGCCTGCCCCGCAGTGCCAGCGTCACTTCCGCATACTTGATGAACATGGCCAACAGGGCGCACACCCACATCCAGAAGATACTGCCCGCGCCGCCCAAAGCCAACGCAAGGCCGACCCCGGCAATGTTGCCCACGCCCAGCGTGCCGCCCAGAGCCATCCACAGCGCGCGCCGGCTTTCGGGTGTGCCGCCCGCGGCGCGCAGCGTGCGAAAGGGATGCAGAAAAGGAAACGCCCGCAGTTTTATGCAAAGCCAGCCCCCGCAGACCAAAAGCAGACAGGGCACCAAAGCCGCCCCGATTTCCCCCACACTCATGCTTGCCTCCACGCCTTTTTTTCATTGTATGCGCACAAGGCCGCAAAAAGCACGGCGCGGCGGACAGCCACGGCGTTCAAAAAGCAAAATAGGGCTGTTGCTCATGCTATTCTTGCATGGCGCTGATGGTTTTACGATAGCATCGGAAGCATCAATGATTTGTATGATGGGGGTGAGGTCTATTTGAAAAAAGGCCTTCCCTACGGCATCATCGCATCATTTCTCCTCTCCGTAATTTTTCCGCATGGCAACAGTTCTATGTTTTTCGGAGCATCGGGGATGTCGCCCCTACCGCACAGCGTAGCATTCCGTTAAATACAAGCAACCGAAAGTCAACTATCAAAAGCGGGAGGAGCAAGTCCCTCCCCTGCCGCGTATAGCGTAGCATTCTACCAAACCCAATCAACCAAAGTCAACCTTCAATGCCTTCCCCAGCGGGGAAGGGGGACCGCGAAGCGGTGGATGAGGAGA
>CAMGGT010000003.1 GCA_946055715.1 uncultured Clostridia bacterium
GCAAATAAGAAAGAATGGTGAATCGCTAAAAGCGAGAGGAGGAAATTCCGCAAATGGAAGCAAAAGCACATTTGAAATATGTACGAATCTCCCCTCGCAAGGTGAAGATCGTTCTGGATCTGATCAGAGGCAAAAACACCGATCAGGCAATGGCTATCCTTGAGAATACCCCCAAGGCCGCCTCTGAGTCGCTTGTCAAACTTCTGAAAAGCGCGGTTGCAAACGCAGAACACAACTTCGGCATGGATGCCTCGAATCTTTATGTATCGGAATGCTTCGTCTGCCCCGGCCCGACCCTGAAACGGATCATGCCCCGCGCACGAGGCAGAGCTTTCCATATCTTAAAAAGAACGAGCCACGTCACGCTGACTGTGAAGGAAAAGGAGGCCTGAACGCAATATGGGACAGAAAGTCAATCCTCATGGCCTGCGCGTAGGCGTCATCAAGGGCTGGGACAGCAGATGGTATGTTGCCGATTCTGAATTCGGCGACACGCTCGTCTCGGACTACAACATCAGAAAATACCTCAAGAAGAAACTCATGGACGCCGGCGTGCCGCGCATCGAGATCGAGCGTGACCGCACCCGTGTGCGTGTGTTCGTGCAGTGCGCCAAGCCCGGTATCGTTATCGGACGCGGCGGCGCCGCCATCGAACAGCTGCGCGTCGAGCTGGAAAAGATGCTGGGCAAACCCGTCGTGGTCAATGTCATCGAGGTCAAGAACCCCGACCTCAATGCACAGCTGGTGGCAGAGAATGTCGCCTCTCAGCTGGAGCACCGCATCTCCTTCCGCCGCGCCATGAAGCAGGCCATCAGACGCACCATGAGCTTGGGTGCCAAGGGCATCAAGATCTCCTGCGGCGGCCGTCTGGGCGGCGCGGAGATCGCCCGCACCGAGCATTACCACGAAGGTACCATTCCGCTGCAGACCCTGCGTGCGGACATTGAGTACGGCTTCTGGGAAGCAAAAACCACTTACGGCAGAATCGGCATCAAGGTCTGGATCTATAAAGGCGAGATTCTTGCAGAATCCGAAAACGCCCAGAGAAGACAGGACCGCCCCGATCGCCGTCCCCGTCGCAATGACGGCAACGGCCGCCGCGATGACCGCAGAGGCGCACGCCGTGACGGCGACCGTCCCGAACCGCGCCGCTACGACAGAAAACCTGTAGAGGGGGGCAGAAAATAATGTTAATGCCTAAGAGAGTCAAATACCGCCGTGTGCAACGCGGTAGAATGACCGGTAAAGCCACCCGCGGCAACAAGGTCACCCAGGGCCAGTACGGTCTGGTGGCGCTTGAACCCGCCTGGGTGCAGAGCAAACAGATCGAGGCAGCCCGTATCGCCATGACCCGTTACATCAAGCGTGGCGGCCATGTGTGGATCAAGATCTTCCCCGACAAGCCCATCACCGAGAAGCCGGCCGAGACCCGAATGGGTTCCGGTAAGGGCTCTCCCGAATACTGGGCAGCCGTTGTCAAGCCCGGTCGCGTCCTGTTTGAAATGGACGGTGTTGCCGAGGACGTAGCGCGCGAAGCCATGCGTCTTGCCGGACACAAACTGCCCATCAAAACCAAGTTCGTGACCCGTGAAGAGACGGAAAACAACAGCGAGGAGGGTTAAGCCAATGAAAGCAGCCGAAATGCGCAATATGTCGGTCGAAGAGTTGCAGACGAAACTCACCGAACTGAAAAAAGAGTTGTTCAACCTTCGCTTCCAGAACGCCATCAACCAGCTTGATAATCCTCATAAGATCATGGATGTGAAGCACGACATTGCCCGTGTCATGACGGTCATCCGTGAGAAGAATGCGTAAGGAGGAAGCAAAAGATGTCTGAAGAACGCAACCTGAGAAAAGTCCGCGTCGGCAAGGTCGTCTCCGACAAGATGGACAAGACCATCGTCGTTGCGGTGGAAGACCACGTCCGCCATCCCAAATACGGCAAGATCATGAAGAGAACCGTCAAGATTCACGCTCATGACGAACAGAACCAGGCCGCCGTCGGCGATACCGTCGCCGTCATGGAGACCAGACCTCTGTCCAAGACCAAAAGATGGCGCCTGTCCGAGATCGTCGAAAAAGCGAAATAATTTGATCAAATACAAGTAGGCAGGTCAAAAAGCTTGCCGAAAACAGGAGGAACGATCAGTGATTCAGCAACAGTCACTCATGAAAGTAGCTGACAACACGGGCGCCAAAGAGCTGATGTGCATTCGCGTGCTCGGCGGCTCCGGCCGTCGCTACGCCGGCATCGGCGATGTCGTGGTTTGCGCTGTCAAAAAGGCAGCCCCCGGCGGCATGGTCAAAAAAGGCGAGGTTGTCAAAGCTGTTGTCGTCCGTTGCGCCAAAGAACTGCGGCGCGCCGACGGCTCCTATATCAAATTTGATGAGAACGCAGCCGTCATCATCAAAGAGGATAACACCCCCCGTGGGACCCGTATCTTTGGGCCTGTAGCCAGAGAGCTGCGCGACAAAGATTTCACCAAAATTCTTTCCCTTGCACCCGAAGTGCTGTGATCGGAGGTAGAAGAAGATGAAAATGCATGTGAAAACAGGCGATACCGTCGTCGTTCTCTCCGGCGCAGACAAGAAGATGCAGGACAAGGACGGCAACCTGACCCGCCGCGTGGGCAAGGTCATTGCCACCTCTCCCGAAGAGGGAAAAGTCATTGTTGAGGGCGTCAACGTCGTCAGCAAGCACAAAAAAGCCCGCAAGCAGGGCGATGTCAGCGGCATCATCAAGACCGAAGCGGCCGTTTATGCCAGCAAGGTCCAGCTTTGGTGCCCCGAATGCAAGAAGGGTGTCCGCACCAGAGTCGGCACCGAGACAGACAAGAACGGCAAGACCGTCAAGGTCCGTCTCTGCGCGAAGTGCGGCGCAAAACTGTGAGAGGAGGACAACCGGAATGTCGAGACTGAATGAAAAATACAAGGCAGAAGTTGCCCCCGCTCTGATGCAGAAATTTGCGTACAAGAGCACCATGCAGATCCCCAAGATCGACAAGATCGTTGTCAACGTCGGTTGCGGCGATGCCAAGGAGAACTCCAAGGTCATCGACAACGTGATCGCCGAGATCGGGCAGATCACCGGGCAGAAGCCCGTCCCCACCTACGCCAAGAAGTCCGTTGCAAACTTCAAGCTCCGTGCCGGCATGAAGATCGGCGTCAAGGTCACCCTCCGCGGCGAGCGCATGTATGAGTTTATGGACAGACTCTTCAGCTTTGCTCTGCCCCGCGTGCGTGACTTCAAGGGCATCAACCCCGACGCGTTTGACGGCCGCGGGAACTACTCCCTGGGCCTGAAAGAGCAGCTGATCTTCCCCGAGATCGAGTACGACAAGGTGGAGAAGATCCGTGGCATGGACATCGTCTTTGTCACCACCGCACACACCGACCAGGAAGCAAAAGAGTTGCTGACCCTCATGGGCGCACCTTTTGCAAAGAATTAAGGAGGACAGTGATACATGGCTAAAAAGTCTATGATCCTGAAACAGCAGAGAGAGCCGAAGTTCTCTACTCGCGGCTACAACCGTTGCAAGATCTGCGGCAGACCTCATGCTTACCTCCGCAGATTCGGCATTTGCCGCATCTGCTTCCGCGAACTGGCCTACAAGGGCGAGATTCCCGGAGTCAGAAAAGCCAGCTGGTAAGTCCGCTTCACCGCCTGACTGAAACTTTCCATCTATCGGTAGGAAAACCGAATCGGTTTTAACCGCCGGTCAGCCGCCGCGCCCCGCGCGGCAGCAAGCACAATAACTTGCATAGGAGGATTCAAAAATGCAAATCTCTGACGTGATTGCGGATATGCTCACCAGAATCAGAAACGCCAATGACGCGAAGCATGACACGGTTGATATTCCCGCATCCAACATGAAAAAAGCAATTGCCGACATCCTGCTTTCCGAGGGCTACATCAAGTCCTATAATGTCATCGATGACGGCAAACAGGGCATCATCAGAGTGACCCTAAAATACGGCCAGGGCAAGCAGAAGGTCATTCACGGCCTGCGCCGCGTTTCCAAGCCCGGTCTGCGTATCTACGCAAGCTGCGAGGATATGCCCCGCGTCATGAACGGCCTGGGCATCGCCATCGTTTCCACTTCCAAGGGCATCATGACCAATAAGAAGGCCAAAGCCCAGAACGTCGGCGGCGAAGTGCTCGCCTTCGTATGGTAAGGAGGTACTGACATGTCGAGAATCGGAAGAGCCCCCATCACCGTTCCTGCCGGTGTGAAGGTTGAAGTGGCAGAAGGCAACGTCGTGACCGTGACCGGAAAACTGGGCACCCTCACCCGCACCTTCAAACCCCAGCTGACCATCACCGTTGAGGAAAACACCGTTCATGTCACCCGCCCCGATGACGAGCGTGAGAACCGCTCGCTTCACGGCCTGACCCGCACGCTGCTGCACAACATGATCGTAGGTGTCAGCGAAGGGTACTCCAAGAAGCTGGAGATCCAGGGCGTCGGCTACAAGGCCGAAAAGCAGGGCAACAAGCTCGTGCTGGCGCTGGGTCATTCTCACCCCATCACCTTTGTGGAAGAGAACGGCATCACCTATGATGTTCCCAATGCCAACACCATCGTCGTCAAGGGCATCAGCAACGAGGTCGTCGGCCAGGTAGCCGCCGACATCCGCAGTAAGAGACCGCCTGAACCCTATCTGGGCAAGGGTGTCAGATACTCCGGCGAGAAGGTCCGCCGCAAAGCGGGCAAAGCCGGCAAAGGCAAATAATTGAAAGGAGCGTATTGTTGTGGTAAATAAGATTGATAAAAACGCACAGCGTCTGAAAAGACACAAAAGAGTGCGCGGCAAAATTTCCGGCACCGCCGAAAGACCGCGTCTGGCTGTGTACCGTTCCAACGCTCACATCAGCGCCCAGATCATCGATGACGTGACCGGCACCACTCTTGTGTCTGCCAGCACCTACGAAAAAGACTTCACGGCCATCGGCTCCAACAAGGAAGCCGCAAAGGCAGTGGGCAAAACGATCGCACAAAGAGCCCTGGAGAAAGGCATCTCTGCCGTGGTGTTTGACCGCGGTGGCTACGTTTATCACGGTCGTGTATCGGAACTGGCTGCAGGCGCCCGCGAAGGCGGCCTTCAGTTCTGAGTCCGGTTTGTACACTATTTCAAGGTATTTGAAAGAATTTTGAGGAGAAAAACATGGCTAAAATGTTAGACGCAAACGAGTTTGAGCTGACAGAAAAACTCGTCGTTCTCAACCGTGTTTCCAAAACCGTAAAGGGCGGTCGAATCGCCCGCTTTGCTGCGATCATGGTTGTCGGTGACGGCAACGGTCACGTAGGATATGGTTTGGGAAAGGCCGCCGAGGTTCCGGACGCCATCCGCAAAGGAATTGAGGACGCCAAGAAAAATCTCATCGAGGTCTCGCTGAACGGTTCTACCATTCCCCACGAAGTCCTCGGTGAATACGGCGCGGGCAAGGTGCTCTTGAAACCCGCCGCCCCCGGTACCGGTATCATCGCCGGCGGCACCGTGCGTGCCGTTCTTGAGTCTGCCGGCATTAAAAACATCCGTGCAAAATGCCTGCGCTCCAGCAACCCCACCAATGTTGTCAAAGCCACCTTTGAGGGCCTCAAACAGCTTCGCACCGCCGAGGAGATCGCCTCCGCACGCGGCCTGTCTGTTGAAGCCGTCAAGAAGGCATAAGGAGGTACGGCAATGGAACAGAAGATCAAAGTCGTCCTCACCGCAAGTCTGATCGGCGCAAAGCCCGCTCAGAAAGCTACCGCCGCTTCGCTGGGTCTGAAGAAGATCGGAGATTACTCCATCGGTGTCAACACCCCCGCGTTGCTCGGCAAAGTGAAGGTGCTGCGTCACCTTGTCAAGGTCGAACCCGTTTCGACCGTAACAGAGTAAGGAGGAAACAAGCAAATGAAACTGCATGAACTTTCTCCGGTCGAAGGGTCTGTTAAAGCGTCTTTCCGCCGCGGTCGCGGCACCGGCTCCGGCAACGGCAAAACTGCCGGCAGAGGACACAAGGGCCAGAATGCCCGTTCCGGCGGCGGTGTGCGCGTCGGATTTGAGGGCGGCCAGCTTCCCCTGTACAGAAAATTGCCCAAACGCGGTTTTCACAACAAGTTCGGAAAGACCTACGCGATCGTCAATGTTGAGACGCTTGACCAGTGTTTTGAAAACGGCGCCGTTGTCAGCCCCGAAACCTTAAAAGAAAAGGGCATTCTGAAAGAGATCTGCGACGGCGTGAAGATCCTTGGCAGAGGAGATGTCTCCAAGAACCTTACCGTAAAAGCATCGATCTTTTCCGCACAGGCCAAAGAAAAGATAGAGGCGGCAGGTGGAAAGACCGAGGTGATCTGACATGCTGCAAACGCTTAAGAACGCATGGAGAACCCCCGACATCCGCCGCAAGCTTATCTTCGTCGTATTCATTCTTTTGCTGTACCGCATCGGTACCGTTATTCCGGTTCCGTTCGTGGACGCCACCCAGTTCAGCGCCAACTTCGGCAACACCTTCCTCGCCTATATGGACATCCTGTCCGGTGGCTCGCTCTCGCAGGCAACCCTGTTTGCACTGGGCATCTCGCCGTACATCACCGCGTCCATTATCATCCAGTTGTTGGCTGTCGCATTCCCCAAACTGGGCGACAAGATCAAAGAAGACAAGACCTTGAATGAGAAGCTGACCCGTTACTTCACCGTCGGGCTTGCCCTCATCTCCGGCCTTGGCTACTACCTCATGCTGAAAAACTACGGCATGATCGCCACCAACATCACCGCCATGAACAGCCCCGCTGTCAACTGGCTGGTCGGCATCGTCATCGTGGCTTGCTACTGCGCCGGTGCCTCCATTGTGATGTGGCTGGGCGAAAAGATCAACGAGAACGGCATTGGCAACGGTATTTCCATCATCCTGTTTGCCAACATCGTCTCTCAGATCCCCTCCATCATCATCAAACTCGGCCAGTTGATCGGATATGCCTTCCAGGGCTCCGCTGCCGGCTGGAGCAAATTCTGGCTGGCTTTGCTGGCCATCGGATTCGCGCTGTGCGTTGTGGCCGTTTCCGTTTTGCTGACGGTGTTTGTCATCTTCGTGACCGGTTCCGAGCGCCGCATTCCGATCCAGTACGCCAAGCGTGTGGTCGGCCGCAAGATGTACGGCGGGCAGAACACCACCCTCCCCATCAAGCTGAATATGACCGGCGTTATGCCCATCATCTTCGCTTCCTCCATCATGTCGCTGCTGCCCACCATTCTCTCCTTCGCCGGGGTGACCACCCGTGCCTCCTATGACACATGCGAGACCTTCTGGGAAAGAGTGCAGCTCTTCCTGTCTTCCGACAGATGGTTTTATCCGGTGTGTCTGTTCGTACTGATCATCCTCTTCACCTATTTCTACACCAGCATCTCCTTCGACACCGTTGAGATCTCCAACAACCTCAAAAAGAACGGCGGTGCCATCCCCGGCATTCGCCAGGGGCAGCCCACGGCCGACTTTATCCGTGGCGTGACCAAAAAGGTGACGCTTGTTGGTGCTCTCTTCCTCGGCGTCATTGCCATTCTGCCCATCGTCCTCAGCCCCCTGGTCATCAAGCCGATCGTGGAGACGATTCTGCGCAACAATCCTTATCTGGCAGCCGCAGAAGCCAACCCCGAGTTGTACTATGCGTACTTCGGCATCTCGTTCTCCGGCACGGTTTCTACCTATACCAGGGCCTTTGCCTTCGGCGGCACCTCCTTGCTCATCGTCATCGGTGTGGCTCAGGAGACCTTCCGCGAACTGGAAGCCCAGCTGTCGATGCGCAACTACAAGGGATTCCTTTGATGGGAAGCAGGTAAGTGCATGAAGGTCATTTTTCTGGGCGCCCCCGGCGCCGGCAAAGGCACCCAGGCGGAACTTGTCTCCGCCCGGTTGCACATCCCGTCCGTTTCCACGGGCGCGATCATCCGGGAAGCGATCAAAACAGGCACCGAAATGGGGCGCAAGGCCAAGGCCTATACCGAAACGGGCGCCCTGGTGCCGGATGAAGTGGTCATCGGCATCATCCGCGAACGACTTTCGCAGGATGACTGCAAGGGCGGCTTTATCCTCGACGGGTTCCCCCGTACCGTGCCGCAGGCAGAAGCGTTGGACCGCATGGGCATCACGCTGGATGCCGTTGTGTCCATCGAAGTGTCTGACGAGCGAATCATTCAGCGCATGAGCGGTCGCCGCGTATGCGACGGTTGCGGCGCCTCCTATCACATTCTGTACAACCCCAGCGGAGACGGAGAACACTGCGACAAATGCGGAAAGGCACTTTCCACACGCAGAGATGACGCCCCCGAAGTGGTGAAGAGTCGGCTGGATATCTACCACCGGTCCACAGAACCCCTCAAAGATTACTATGCCGCCAAAGGCATTCTGAAGCTTGTGGAGGGGCAGGAAAAAGTGGAAGACACCACCGCCTTGACCTTTGAGGCCTTGGGAGTCAGGTAAAATGGTCATCATCAAAGTTCCGGAACAGTTGGCCAAAATGAAGCGCGCCGGCGAGATCACCGGCGGTGCGCTTCTGGCCGCACGGGATGCCATCCGGGAAGGGATCTCTACCGCAGAGCTGGACCGTGTGGTGCGCACATATATCGAGTCGCACCACGCCAAGCCCTCCTTTCTGGGGTATGGCGGCTTTCCCGGCAGTGCATGCATCAGCGTCAACGAACAGGTCATCCACGGGATCCCTTCCAAAAAGAGGATCCTGCGGGAAGGAGACCTGGTGAAGATCGATGTCGGCGCCTGCATTGACGGCTACCACGGAGACAGTGCGCGCACCTTCGGCGTGGGGCGTATCTCCCCCGAGGCGCAGGCCCTGGTAGACACCACCGAGCAGTCCTTCCACCTGGGGGTGGCACAGGCATTGCCCGGCAACCGCATCGGAGATATCGGCCATGCCGTGCAGACCTGCGCGGAAGCGGCCGGGTACAGCGTGGTGCGTGAGTATGTGGGTCACGGGGTCGGCAGTCATCTGCACGAAGAACCGGATGTGCCCAACTATGGCACCGCAGGACACGGATGCCGCCTGTACGCAGGCATGACAATTGCCATTGAACCCATGATCTGTCAGGGGAAAAAGGATGTTGTCGTTCTGCCGGACGGCTGGACGGTCATCACGGCCGACCGCAAACTGTCTGCCCATTACGAACACACCGTTGCCATCACACCGGACGGCCCCGTTCTGCTCACCTATCTGGGCGAGTGACCGGGGGTCATGCACAAGAAAAGAATGAGGAGAAATCGCTTTGGCAAAAGACGATGTAATTGAGTTTGAAGACGGCGTCGTTGTGGAAGCACTCCCCAATGCCACCTTCAAAGTAAAACTTCCCAACGGGCATCTGATCACCGCCCACATATCCGGGAAACTTCGCATGAACTATATCAGGATCCTCCCCGGCGACACGGTTACGGTTGAGGTCTCGGTCTATGACCTCACCAAGGGCCGCATCACCTGGCGGAGCAAATAATAGCGAAAGGAAAGGTAACCTACCGTGAAAGTAAAACCTTCCGTCAAAAAGATCTGCGAAAAATGCAAGATCATCAAGCGCAAAGGCCGCGTGATGGTCATCTGCGAAAACCCCAAGCACAAGCAGCGCCAGGGGTAAGCCGATCTGTTTGTCAAATAAGAAAAAGGAGAAGAATAACTCATGGCTCGTATAGCAGGTGTTGATATCCCCAACAACAAGCGCGTAGAAGTCGCACTGACCTATATCTACGGCATCGGTCTGAAGAGCGCGCAGGACATCTGTGCCAAAACCGGTGTCAACCCCGACACCCGTGCCAAGGATCTCACCGACACCGACATCGCCAAACTGCGTGACGAGATCGAAGCCAACTATCATGTGGAGGGCGAGCTTCGCCGTGAAGTCGCGCTCAACATCAAGAGCTTGGTCGAGATCAACTGCTACCGTGGCATCCGTCATCGCAAGGGGCTGCCTGTCAGAGGTCAGCGCACCAAAACCAACGCAAGAACAAGAAAAGGTCCCGCAAAGACCATCGCCAACAAGAAGAAGTAAGGAGTGAGAACAGAGAATGGCTACCATTAAGAAGGCAGTTTCCAAGAAACGCCGCGAAAAGAAGAATGTCGAAAAAGGCGCCGCTCACATCCGTTCCACCTTCAATAACACCCTTGTCACCATTTCCGATACCGCGGGCAATACCATCTCCTGGGCAAGCGCAGGCGAAATGGGCTTCAAGGGCTCCCGTAAATCCACCCCTTATGCCGCGCAGACCGCAGCAGAGCATGCCGCCAAGATCGCGGTGGATCAGGGTATGAAGACGGTTGAAGTGTATGTCAGAGGCCCCGGATCCGGCAGAGAAGCCGCCATCCGTGCGCTGGCTACCGCCGGGCTTGAAGTCACCCTCATCAGCGATGTGACCCCCATCCCCCACAACGGTTGCCGTCCCCCCAAACGTCGCCGCGTCTAATTCAACAGGAGGATAAGAATCATGGCAAAATATACCGGTGCAAGTTGCAGAGAATGCCGCAGAGAGGGCTGCAAGCTGTTCCTCAAAGGCGAGCGTTGCACCTCCGCAAAATGTTCTTTTGATCACAGATCTACTGCTCCCGGTCAGCATGGTGCCGCCCGCAAGAAGGTCGGCGAGTATGGCAGACAGCTGCGTGAAAAGCAGAAGGTCCGCCGCTACTATGGCGTGCTGGAAAAGCAGTTCGGTCTGTATTATGAAATGGCAGAGCGCAAAGAAGGCATGACCGGCGAAAACCTGCTGATCCTGCTGGAAAGACGCCTGGATAATGTCGTTTACAGAATGGGCATGGCAGAAAGCCGCAAGGAAGCCCGTCAGCTCGTGCTGCACGCGCACTTCACCCTCAACGGTAAGAAGGTCAATGTCCCCTCCATTCTGGTCAAACCCGGTGATGTCATCGCCGTCAGAGAAAAGAGCCGCGAGAGCGCGAAGTTCAAGACCCTGGCAGAAGAGATGGCCTCCGTCAACAAGCCGAAATGGATCGACGCCAACAACGAAAACCAGACCGCCAAGATCGTGGCAATGCCCGAAAGAAGCGACATCGACTTCGAGATCGAAGAACAGCTGATCGTCGAGCTTTATTCCAAATAATAATACGTCCTCCGGTGTTCATGGTCGCATGACGGGAGGTACGTCTCCCTGTCCCATGAACAGCCCCCGTTTTTCATTCCGGCATTACCGTATTATTCAATTAGGAGGAGCGATAGCATGATCGAAATCGAGAAGCCGATTATCACCACCACGGATCTGAACGAGGACGGCAGTGAAGGCGAGTTTGTCGTAGAACCGCTTGAAAGGGGCTATGGCATCACGCTTGGCAACTCTCTGCGCAGGATCCTTTTGGGTTCCCTCGCGGGATATGCTGTCACCAACATCAAAATCGACGGTGTTCTGCATGAGATCTCCACCGTACCCGGCATCACCGAGGATGTGCCGGAGATCGTGCTGAATGTGAAGGGCATCGTTGCCAAACTGTTCTGCGACGGCCCCAAAACCGCCGTGATCGATGTCACCGGTTACGGCACCACCTATGAGGTGACCGCCGCCGACATCATTCCGGACGCCGACATTCAGATCATCAATCCCAACCATCATATCGCAACGGTCAGCGGAAACACCCGTTTCTATATGGAACTCACCTTCGACACAGGCCGCGGCTATGTGTCTTCCGACAAGAACAAGCAGAACTATCTGGCAGAAGCCGGCCCCAACGCTTCCGCCCCCATCGGTACGATTTTTACCGATTCCATCTTCACCCCTGTATATAAGGTGGAATACTCGGTGGAAAATACCCGTGTGGGCAATGTCACCGACTATGACAGACTGAAACTGCATGTTCTGACCAACGGCACGGTGCCTGCCAAAGAAGCGGTTTCGCTTGCTGCCAAGATCCTCAACGAGCATCTCAATCTCTTTGTTGACATGTCCGACGAAGCAAAGAGAGCCGAGATCATGGTCGAAAGAGCAGAGGTCAAAAAAGAAAAGGTTCTTGAGATGACCATTGAGGAACTTGACTTGTCGGTGCGCAGTTTCAACTGCTTGAAACGTGCCGGCATCGACACAGTTGAAGATCTGATCAACCGCACAGAGGAAGACATGATCAAGGTGCGCAACCTTGGCAAAAAGTCCCTCGAGGAAGTCATTCAGAAGTTGCACTCGCTCGGCTTTGAGCTGCGCAAATCTGAAGACTGAGACAACGATTACATGAGGAGGTAAATGAAATGCCCGGAACAAGAAAGCTCGGCCGTCCCACCGCGCACAGAAACGCGATGCTCAGAGGCATGGTCACCTATCTGTTTGAAAACGGACAGATCGAAACGACCTATACCAGAGCCAAAGAAGTCAGCGCGCTGGCCGACAAAATGATTACCATCGCAAAGCAGAATACGCTGGCATCCTACCGTCAGCTGATGGCCTATATTACCAAAGAGAGCGTGGTCAAAAAACTGACCACCACCATTGTCGCTGACTATGAGGACAAAAACGGCGGTTATACCCAGGTTTACAAAATGGGTCCCCGCCGCGGTGACGCTGCCGAGATGGCCGTCATCCGCCTGGCGAAGGTGGAGAAGCCCCAGACCGCCGAACCCGAAAAGCCCGCAAAGCGCAAGTCCAGAGCCAAGAAAGCCACCGAGACCGAAACGGCCCCTGTGGCCGCAACCGAGACGGCAGAGACCCCCGAGGCAACGGAGGCAGTTGAAGCCCCCGCCGCTGAATAAGATCCTGTCGGTTCTGTCACGCCGCCAAGCCCTGCCCGGCTTTGACGGCGTGTATTGCCCCAAAAGTGCAGACGCATGATGCGCCACCGCACAAAAACAGGCAAAAACCAAGCGAAATCTTTTCAAACCTATTGACAATTCTGTTTGCATCGTATATAATATTTTTGTTATCCAAAGACAGCAGGTTTCCTTAAAAGCCAAAAGCCACCCTGCCGAGGAGAAGCACACAAACGATATTCGATTTGCGTCCTTTTTCTCGCTCGGAAAAAGGATTTTTTTGTTGTCGGGACCATTACGAACGGAGGTAAAAAAATGCCGAGTAACAAAGTCCTTGAAGAAAAGCAAGCTCAGGTTGCGGCACTGGCAGAAAAGATCCGTCAGGCGCAGTCGGGCGTGCTTGTCAAGTACGAGGGCATTACCGTTGAAAACGACACGAAGCTCCGTGCCGCTCTGCGTGCCGCCGGTGTGGAATACACCGTCATGAAAAACACGCTGACCGGCCGCGCCTGCGACGAAGTCGGCTACGGTGAGATGAAGCAGTACTTGAACGGCATGACAGCTCTGGCGCTGGGCATGACCGATCCCATTGCACCCGCAAAGATCATGAAGGAATATGCGGACAAGGTCGAGAGTTTCGAGATCAAAGCCGGTTTCGTGGATGGCAGCGTGGTTGATGCCGCGGCCGTACTTGAACTGGCGTCCATCCCCGGCAAGGAACAGCTCATTGCCAAAATGCTGGGCAGCTTGATGAGTTCCCTGTATGGGTTGGCATATGTCCTTCAGGCAAAGATCGACAAAGACAGCGCTGCAGCAGACGCACCTGTCGCGGCTCCCGCCGAACCCGCCGAAGCACCTGCCGAGGCCTGATCTGCATTCATCACAATAATTGAAATTCGGAGGAATTTAAAATGGCAAGCGAAAAGACTACTCAGATTCTTGACCTTGTGAAAGGTCTCACCATTCTTGAACTGGCTGACCTCGTGAAAGCTCTGGAAGAGGAATTCGGCGTCAGCGCTACCCCCGTGGCTGTGGCCGGCCCTGCTGCCGGTGCCGCCGCTCCCGCTGAAGAGGAGAAGACCGAATTTGATGTCATCCTCAAGGACTTCGGTGCCAAGAAGCTGGATGTCATCAAGGTCATCCGCTCCATCACCGGCCTGGGCCTGAAGGAAGCCAAAGACCTCGTCGAAGGCGCTCCTTCCAAGGTGAAGGAAGGCATCTCCAAGGAAGAAGCCGAGAAGATGAAGGCCGAGATCGAGGCCACCGGCGCTACCGTCGAGATCAAGTAATCTCCCTGCGTCACAAGAGAAAAAGCACCCGCGCCTGCGGGTGCTTTTTCTATTGTCGGCGCCATTTTGCCCTTTGCAGCGTAGCGTATTGCGTTTGTGTCGTAAGAGCGATTCACAAATCGGCTGCTGTTTGCCTTTCCACCGTAGGGGAGGGGCGGTGCCATTTGGGACAAATGGCATTGCTCCCCCCGCCTTTTGCAATGGCACACCTCATCCACCGCTT
>CAMGGT010000004.1 GCA_946055715.1 uncultured Clostridia bacterium
AAGGGGTCAACCAAGATCGACGGCTCGGAAGAGCAGGCCTCTGCCGTGCGCAACATTACCTATGAGATCATCGAAAGCCAGGTAGACTCCACCATTCCCGCCCCCAAGGTGGACTGCAAGCGATACAGCGAGCGGCGGGACCGCTGTGCCCGCTCGGTGGAGCGGCTGTGCGCGCAACTGAGAGACAGACTGCCCTTTGAACGGCTCAACGACATGGACGAGCGCTACACCTACATTCTGGGCGGCAGCGTGTGGCTGGTGGAATGGGATGCCCGCCAATGCGAGGGCAACGAGACCGGCTCTGTGCGCGTCAGCTGCCTGTCTCCCCGCGACTTCTTCCCCCAGCCGAACATCTGGCAGGTGGAAGATATGGAGTATTGTTTTTTGCGGTTCACCACCACGCGGGAAGAGCTTTGCCGCCGCTGGCAGGCAGACCGCAGCCGCACCCACCTGGCGGAAGCCGAGGCGGAGGATGCCTGCCGACCGGATGACGACACCGTGACCGTGGTGGTGTGCTACTATAAGGATGAGGCGGGAGATGTGTGCCGCTTTGTCTGGTCGGGAGAGCTGGTGCTGGAAGACGCGCCGCGCTATTTCTACCGCAAAAACGAACTCTGCCGCACCTGCGGGCGGCCGCGCGAAAGCTGCCGTTGTGAACACCCCGACTTTGCCATGGGCGAGCAGATGTGGGAATATCCCGAAAAGGACATCCCGCTCTCCGACGGCCGCGTCATCCCCGCCCTGTCCCTTCTGCCGGGAGATATGGCCGACGGCAAAGAGGGGGCGGGCTGCGGCAGATTTTGCCGCACGCGCCTGCCCTATTATGTGCCCAAAGAATTCCCCATCGTCATCCGCCGCAACACCTCCTGTGACAGGCAGTTGCTTGGGCAGTCTGACTGTGAGTTCCTGCGCCCCATCCAACAGCAGATCAACAAGGTAGAAAGCCGCATCCTGCAAAAGCTGATGCGCTCTGCCATCACCCCCGTCATGCCGGAGGATGCCCAGATCACCCTCTCTAACCGCGTGTTCGGGCAGGTCATCAAACTGCGGCCGGGCGAGAGCGCCGCCGACTATGGCACGGTAGACACCACCCCCGACATCTCCCGCGATATTGCCCAGGCAGAGCGGCTGTATGTGCATGCCAAGCGCCTCATCGGCATCTCGGATGCCTTTGTGGGTCTGGACAATGTGGAGATCTCGGGATACAGCCGCCAGCTGCAACTCAACCAGAGCGCCGGCCGTCTGGAGTCCAAACGGCGCATGAAATACAGCGCCTATGCCGATATCGACCGCCTGATCTTCATGTACTATCTCGCCTATGCCGACGAGCCGCGCTGTGTCACCTACAAGGACGAGACGGGGCGGGTGCAGAACGTGTCCTTCAACCGCTATGATTTCCTGGAGTATGACCCCGAACGCGGCGAATATGTCTATGACGACGGCTATCTCTTCTCGGTGGACCTCAACGGCACATTGGAGACCCAGCGCGACCTGATGTGGCAGAAGAACCTGGAGAACCTGCAGGCGGGCACCCTGGGCGACCCCACAGACCCCGCCACCCTGCTGCGCTACTGGCAGAGCCAGGAACGGGTACACTATCCCTTCGCGCGGGAGAATGTGGAATACTTCCGCCTGCAAACCAAGCAACCGACGGCAGAAACAGAAACAGAGCCGCCGACCCAAAAGGAGACACCCCATGTCTAAGACAAAAAGCATGGCCGCCTGGCTTTCTACCGAGCATCCCGAACTGGAAGATGCCCTGGGTGACGCCCTCAAAGCGGCCGACAGGCAGTATGCCGTCTCTCAACCCGGCTATGGCAAAAGCGGAGACGCCCTTGCCGGCGCGGGCCTGCTGGACAGCGGATATGCCGCCTATCTGGCCGGCATCGCCTATGCCACCCGCCAGAGCAGTCGGGCACAGGCACAGCGCGACCTGCGCCGGAAGGCCGCCGGCGGATATGCCTCGTATGTGAGCCAGAAGGAGAGCGAGCGGCAGTCTGCCCTGACGCAGGTGACGAACAAGCTGCTGCAAAACGGCATTACAAGTGAAGACGCCGCCTATACCCTTGCCCTGCAATACGGCCTTGGCCGCACGGATGCCCGCCGCACCGCCCAAAACATCAGCAAGATCAACGGCTCGGGCAGCGCACAGCTGCGCCGCACCGTGCTTGACAACATCATCTCTCTGGGCATGCGCGCAGAATACGGCAAGCAGTATGCCATGGTCTGCGGCCTGTCCGAAGAGGAGGCAGAGCGCGTGGCACAGGTGGCCGAAGCGTCCTATCTGGCAAAGAACCTTGGCTATTCTTCCTATGCGAACATGGCCGACTATTATGACCGCTATGGGCAATAACCATCCGTCAAGAGAAAGGAAAAGCAGATGAAAAACAGAAAACCCCTCCCCGAAAACCCCTATGCGACCCTCCGCGGCGGCAAAATTGACGCCCCCAAGAACACCGCAAAAGAACAACCGAAGGGCACCACCCTGCGCTCGGAGCGCGACCTGCGCTGCAAGAAATAACCTGCGCACGGCTCACGCGCTTTGCGCGGCCGCCCCAAAGGCATGACCCGGCGGACGGCCGCAACCCATGACCGCAAGCCATGCCCCGCACCACCACACAAAAAAGAAAGGAAGATCACCATGTCCGTATCGCCGCTTTCCGACCCTCATACAAACGAAACATCCGCCGTCCTGCCCGACGGCGCAGATGTCCTCTCACCCAAACAAGACCCGCCCGCCGGGGCGGACATGCCCGACGGCCGGGCCGAGGCCTTCTCCCCCGCCGAAAACGGAGAGACACCCGCCGTCTCCCCCACAGTTGCAGCGGACCCCCCCGCCTCTTCACAGGAGGCGGAAGCACCCCAAACGGACTATGCCGACCTTGCGGCGCAGGACATGGCGGCGCTTCGCCGCGCCTTTCCCGAATGTACGGACATGGAAGGGCTGTGGCAACTGGAACGCCCCCTGCGCTATGCGGAACTGCGGGATATGGGTCTTTCGCCCGAAGAGGCCTATCTGGCCACCACGCACCGACACCCCTCCTATGACAACCGCCGCCATCTGCAGTCTTCGGTGCCGCGCGCCGCGGCAGGCCCCACGGGCATGAGCGCCTCTGAAATGGCCGCCGCGCGGGAGCTGTTTGAGGGGCTGACGGATGCGGAACTGTCTGCCCTGTACCGCCGTGTTGCCCCGCGCTGATCTGCCCCTTTTGCTTCCCCTGCGGGCGGGGACAACTGCCCCGCCTCTGCCACCAACAAAGAAAGGAACTATCTATGTTTACGCTTCAAAAGATTGAATACGGCCGCACCAACATCCCCGAACCCTGCCTGATGCCTGCCGCAAACGCACAGCAGGTCACGGTGGGCATGGCGCTGACCATGGATGCCTCCACCCACCTACTCAAAAAGGCAACGGGCGACTGCACCGCCGAATATATCGCGCTGGAAGACAAGACCACCGCCTCTGCGGGCGAGAAGATCCTGTGCTACCGCGTGTTGCCCCAGATGATCTTTGAGGTACCGCTGGCTGCCTACAGCGCCTCTGCCCATGTGGTGGGCGCGCGCATTCAGTTGCATACAGACGGCCTGCGCCTCGGTTCTGCCGCGGCCAGCGGCATTGCCGCCACCACCTCCCTCTCCGGCTCTGTTTACACCACCACCGTCACGCAGAAGCTGGGTGCCGTCATCGTAGACACGCTGGGCGCCTCCGCCGCGGGCGACAAGGTGCTGGTGCGCCTCGCCTGACACAGAAATCACCAAGCAGTAAAGAAAGGAAAGCACATCTATGGCAATTCTGTATTCCAAATCGAGCGGCCTGCATGACGCCGCCATCGGCCGTCTGGAAACCCCCATCAAGATGGTCATCGAACACGAAAGCGACCTTCTGACCAAGCAGGGCGGCATCCGCGACTGGCTGTTCAATGTGGAGAAATCCGGCCGCTTCGGCGAGACCATCGTGGGCGAAAACGAGTTCGGCGTCTTTCAGGCGGCCGAAGAGGGCGCCGGCGCGGACAACGACTATACCGAAGAGACCTACTCCAAGTTCATCGAACACATTCAGTTCATGAAGGAGTTTACCATCACCGCCCAGATGATGGAAGACGCCAACTACGGTGTGGCGGCCGACGCCAAGCGCCGCGCCGAAAACTTCACCCGCGCCTACTACAAGACCCAGCACAAGATCTGCGAGTATGCGCTGGCCAACGGCACCTCCGTGTCGGGCAGCTTTGCCAAGGCCAAGCTGGACCTGTCTGCCCCCGACGGTCTGCCGCTGTTTTCAAACGCCCACAAATGGGGCGGCAAAAAGGAAAGCGGCACCCAGTCCAACTTCTACTATGCAAACGGCATTCTGGGCAGCACCTCCGCGTTTGAAGAAGCACTGGCCAAGCTCTCGGTGTTGCTGCGCAATGTCAAAGACGAAAACGGCGAGCCGCTTGGCTACACCGCCGACACCCTCATTCTCCCCGGCAACCGCCCCGCGGCGGAAGTCATTGCCAAAAAGGTCTGCGGGTCGGAAGGCGCGACCGGCAACGGCTACAACGACATCAACCTCCACTATGGCAACTGGAACATCGTGGTCATGCCCGGCTGGCAGACAAGCGACGACCGCTGTATGATCATGTCCTCCGAGGCCAACAAGAACCTGGGCGGCAACATGTTCTTCAACCGCGTGCCGCTGACGGTGAGCAACTGGGTAGACAACCACACCGGCAACTACATCTGGGGCGGCCGCTGTCGCTTTGGCGTGGGCTTTGGCACCTACAAGCACATCATGCTGGCCGTGGACGCCTCCACCGCCGTCTCCGGCGCCACCGCCCTGTCGTAAGGAGGGATGGCCGTGACGCTTTCGCAGTTGCGGGATGCCGTTGCCTTGCTGGGCTTTGAAAGCTCGCTGGACGCCCTGGACGAAAACGCCGCCCGGCATTTTCTCTTCTGTGCCGACCGTGCGCTGTGGGCGGTGGAACGCCTGCGCCCCCGCACCGCCCTGTATCACCTCTATCACGACCCGCCCCGCAACCTGCTCTCGGGATACAATTTCCGCCACTGCGGCAAAACGGACCTGGTGCTTGAGGCGGAAGGGGCGGCGGCCTATACCTTTTGGGTCGCGGGCGAGGGGCGTGTGACGGTCTGCGACGGAGAGAGTGCCCACACCTTTTCGTTTGCCTGCCCGCAGGGGCGCAGGTATTGCGGTCTGCTCTCCGGCAAGAGTGTGCGGCTGACCTTCGGCGGCGACTATGACTATGCTGTCACGCAGGCCGCACTGTGGGACAGATGCACCTCCGGCAACGCCTCCGACATTCAACCCGGCACGCCCTATGCCACCTATTGCCTGGAAGAGCTGTGCGATGCCTTTCTGCGCTGTGACGACCCGCCTTTTGTCTGCCGGCCGGAGGGCGCGCGGGTGGAAGACGGCCGCCTGGTGCTGCTCCCCCGTGATACCCCCTGCGAGTGTGAGGTGCGCTATCGCCGCAAGCACACCCCCATCACCCCCGACACGCCGGATGACTTCGTCTTGGAAGCAGACGAGGACCTGTGCCAGCTGGTGCCCCTTTTGGTGGCGGCCTATCTGTGCCTGGACGATGCGCCCGACAAGGCCGAGTTTTACCTCAAGCTCTATGCCGAGCAGTATGCTCGCGTCAAGGCCGAGCCAAACCCCACGCCCCCGCCGGAGTGGCGCTCTTCCAACGGCTGGTGACCCCCTGCCCACCGCGGGCAGAAAAAAGAACCTCCCTCGCGGCGTAATGCCGCGGGGGTCAGACAACGACTCTTTTTCGGAAAGGATGGCTATATGAGCCAACAAACCATCTATGACTGCCACCTGGGCAAAGGCGGCTTTCTGGGGGCAGACTTTTCTTCCTCCCCCGTCCACACCGACCCGCGGCGGCTGTGCGAATGCATCAACCTCTGGCACGACTACGGCTCCGAGCCGGGCGGATATCTGGAATCCTTCCCCGGTTTTCGCAAGCTGGCCGCAACAGACGGGTGCGTGCATGCGCTGTTTGGCTTTGCGCCCCCGCATGACCCCGCCGGGCGCACCTTTCTGCTGATGCACGCCGGCACAAAGCTGTATGCGGCGCAGACCGTGGCCAAAGAAACGGCCCTGTCTGCGGTGCCAATCGCAGACGGGCTGGTAGACGCAGACAGCTGCCTGTTTGCCGCGGGAGAACAGGTGGGCATTCTGGACGGCACACACTATCGCCTGCTCTCCTTTGCGCCCGACACCGCGCAGTTTACCCTCTCTGATGCCACGGAGACCTACATCCCCCTGACCTATGAAAACGAAGTGGCGCTGGAACAGCGCAACGCCCTCTCGCAGAAGGTACGCGAGGGGTGGCAGTTCTCTCACCCGCAGGACTATGCCATCGGCACGCCCGGACTGATCTTTGATGTGATAAGCGAGGTGGGGCAGACCTGCCGCGTATCGGGCATTGCCGAGCCGCGGCGCATGGTGTGCATCCCCGCCGCCACCGTCATCGGGCAGAGGACCTTTCGGGTGGTGGAAGTGGGCGACCGCGCCTTTCAGAATGACAACACGCTGGAGATGCTTTCGGTGGAAGAAGGGGTGGAACGCCTGGGGCGATATGCCTTCAACACCTGCCTGGGCCTGCACACCGTGACCCTGCCTGACAGCGTGACCACCATTGGCAAGGGATGCTTTGCAGGTTCGGCCGCCCTTGCCGCCCTGCACATCGGGCAGAACACAGCCGCCATCGGCGACTATGCCTTCTATCAATGCGCCGCCCTTGCAAGCGTGACCTACACCGGCTCGTCCGAGGAATGGGCAGACATACAGATGGGCACGCACAACGACTCGCTGACGGCGCTGACCCCCGCCTGCGAATCGCTGGGCAGTTCTGCGGAATGTTGCCTGCGCCTGTGCCTGCACGAGAAATGCACATCCCTTGACGGCGTGTTTCTGGACGGCGTGGCCCTGCCCGACACCGACTATTCGCTCACCTGTGACACCGCCGCCATCGCGGGCAAGACCTACTATCGCAAAGCAGGGCAACGCTATGTGCCCGAGACCCTGACCGCGGGCGCTGCATTGGGCGACGGCCTTTATGAAAAGAACGCCGTGTACTATGAGAGCGTCTTCGAGGGAGAAGGCAGCGGTGCTGTGGTGAACGCGGTGTTGCTGTATGCCGAGCATGTACGCCTTCTCTTTGACCGCCGCGCAGAAGTGCTGGCCACCCTCTCGCAAGAGGTGTATGCCGAGGTGGCCATGCCCTGCTTCGGCACTTCGGTGCAGACGGCGCAGGCCATCTGTACCTGCCGCGCGGCCGCCTGCTTTGACGGGCGCATCTTTCTGACCGGCTCGCCCAAAGCGCCGGGCGTGGTGTTCTTTTCTCACCGCAACCGAAAGGGAAAAAATGACCCCGCCTACTTCGGCGTATGCAACTTCATGCGCGACGGCGTGGGCGCGGTGCCCAACGCGGCCATTTCTGCCTCTGCCGACACCCTGTATGTCTATAAGGGCGGGCAGAGCGAGGAAGGTACGGTCTTCTGCCACCGCGCCGAGGACACGGGGGATGACCTGCTCCCCCGCATTTACCCTTCGGTGTCGGGGGTCAGCGGCGCGTTTTGCGTGGGCGCGGCCTGCAACTTTGCAGACGACCCGGTGTTTTTGTCTGCCATGGGGCTGGAAGCCACCCGCGCCTCTGCCGTCACGGCCGAGCGGTCGCTGTATCACCGTTCTACCCGCGTGGATGCGCGGCTGGCGGGAGAAGACCTGCCCGGCACCCGCATGATCGAGTGGCAGGGCTACCTGCTGCTTCTGTGCCCCGGCGGGCATATCTACATGGCAGACAGCCGCCTTGTCTCCTCCGTCCCCACCGGCGGCAAGGAGTATGAATGGCTGTATTTAGAGGATGTCGGCTCCTACACGGATGACCTGCCGGTCTACCGGTATGCCACCGCCTGGCCGCAGGATGTGCTGTCTGCCTATGTGAGTGAAAGCGGCGCGCCCGTCTCGCTGTCGGATGTGCCGGACGGCCTGCCATTTGGCTCCTATGAGGCCTATGCCGAACATATGAAGGACAACATTCTCTCCCTCGGCCTGACGCTGCTCCGCGCAGACGGCACCGAAGAAGAGACAGCCGCCGTCTGTTCCCTTGAGCAAGACGAAGAGGGCAACAGCGTCTTCTTTCTGCTGTGCGCAACGGAAGAGAGGTGCGGCGGCACCTTCCACGCGGCGCGGGTGGGCTGTGCGGTGGGCGACCGGCTGTTTTTGGGCACGGGGGACGGCAGTGTGCTGTGCGCCAACACCGACCTGCGCACCCCGATCCTGCTGTCGCAGGGAGAGCGGATGCTGCGCATCCCCCGCGCGGCCTACGCTGTCTGCGGCCACCGGTACCTCTGCGCCGCCGTCACCGCGGCGGACTGTGCCGGCACACCCCACCTGACCAAGAACACCCGCCGCGACGGCACGGTCATCGACACAAAGGCCCTGCCGGGCGGCCGCGTGCATGTACGGATACGCACTGACCGCGAGGGCTGGAAGGATGCCGGCAGCTACACCGAGGGCGAGCTTGACTTTGCCGACCTGGACCTGGGGACGGCGGTGTTTGCCGACAGACAGTTTGGGCAGGCCGTCATGCGGGAGCGCTGTCGGCGGTTCGTGTACAAGCAGTATGCCCTTTACTCTGACGAATACCAGCGGCCGTTCGGATTTGGAGAGATCTCCTACCGCTATACGGTCGCAGGAAGGATCAAAAACCGATGAGCATCTCACCCATTACCCAAAGCGAACTCAGCCGTCTCAAAGTGGCGGCGTTGCCCGCCCGCCCGAATGCCTCCGGGGCGTTTGGGGGGCTTGGGTATACCTCAGCCGAGTTGCGGGCGGCGTTTGACCGCCTGCCCGAGCTGTTGGTCAGCCGCTATAACGAGCTGGTGAACGCGATCTCGGCCGCGGGGGAAGCGTCGCTGTGCGGCGCCATTCCCACCGGCATCCATGCCCCCGACGGCACGGAATATACCCTGGCCGACCTGCTGGCGCATATCCGTGACGGCACCTTTGCCACCTATCTGCGGGTGGGCGGCAGTTATCTGGACCTGGTACTGGCGGCGCTGGCCCCCTTGACCTCCCCCGCCCTGACGGGCACCCCCACCGCACCCATGCCGCCCACCTCGGACAATTCCGGCCGCATCGCCACCACCGCGTGGGTGCGGGAACTGATGGGCGAATTTGCCCGCCTGTACGACGATGTGCGCGCCGGTACCTACGGCAATGTGCCGGCAGGCGGCGGAACGGGCAGCGTGCTGGCCAAATCCGACGATGAGGACCACGCCCTGTGCTGGCTGGACCCCACCGAGCATCTTTTTTCTGCCCTGCATGTAGAAACCCCCGCATCTGACACAGACCTCACCCGCGCCGCCAACATCGACTATGTCGACCGGGCGGTGAAAGCGGCCGTAGCGGCGCTCAAAGGCGGCGTCAGCTCTGCCTATGACACCCTGCAGGAACTGGCGACGGCCATCGCCTCAAACGACGGAGAAATTGCCGACGCGCTGGAAGAGATCGCCTCAAAAGAGGTCAAGACCGTCTATGCCACGCTGCCCGCAAGCGGCGTGCTGACCCTGCAGAACAACACAGAATACACCGCCTCATCCTCTCTTGGCAACCTGCGGCTGACGCTGCCCTCCTCGCCCGCACAGGGGTTTATGGCCGGGCTTGAGTTTTCGACGTCTGGGGCCGAAAACATCACCTTTGCCTACACCGGCGGCACGCTGTATGCCACCGGCGCCGACTGCGACGATGGGGTGTTCTGCCCCGTAAGTGCCATGCACTATTCCGCCGTCATCTGGTACGCGGGCGGCAAATACCAGATGGCGGTGCGCCGCTCGCAATGAACTACCTCAAACACAAGCGGGACGCACTGCTGATGGCTCCCCAGACAGAGCGCGGCTATGTGCGCACCGCCACGGGCACAGACACGCTGGCCCTTCAGGACTGCTGGCCGGACCCGCTGCGCGCCTTTTCCGTTTTGGGCAATGCAAGCACGGCCGCCGTCTCCTATTCGGTGCGTGAGCATACCCTCACCGCCACAGACACCCGGCAGCTGACGGCCGTCTCGACCTTCCGTTTTCTCTGTTCGAGCGCGGCCGCAGCGGCAAGCGGATACACACAACTGGCCTTGCTCACCTTCAAGGGGTATCTGCTTCTGCCTGCCGCCGGTGCCGTCACCTCTTCGTCGTACAGCACCGTCACCGTAAAGGAAGGCGCAGCCGTCGCACAGGTCTGGTCGGATGCGGAGACCACAACGCTTGCCGCCACCGTGCAGGGCACGCTGCTCCCGCCCGGCATGCCGCTGCCGACGGGCGCAAAAGACATCTCGGGCATCACAGACATGATCACCGCTTATCCCGCCTCCACCGACATCCCGGCCAATACAACCGTCTATTGGACGGCGTCGGAAGGCGTGCTGTGCTTTTCTGCTCCTCGGGCGCTCAGGCAGGGAGAGGCGCTGTGCTGTGAGACCTACCTTACCGCAAAGAAACTGACGGCAGACCGGCAGACCATCCCTTTTGAGGCAGTCTCCCTGCCGGCGCAAAGCGGCAGGGCCTATGCGCGGGCGCAGCTCACGCGCGAATGCCTGTCCTTTCCCCATGTGACCTACAGCTATGACGGCTGGCAGGACACAAATGACCTGTACTACTATCTGCCGCTGGACGACGGCTACATCATCATCTGCGACATCTATGTATACGACACGATCTGCCACTATACCTACGATGCCTTTCTCAACACCCTGACCTACTATTCGGAGATGGACTATGTCTCTCACACGCTCTCCGAAGGGGTGAGTACCTTTTGGCGCACAGACGATCTCCCCTCCGGTATGACATCGGGGCAACAGATCTATGCCACCAGAACGGTCGTCTCCTCTGAGGAGGTGCGCACCGCCGACTATCCCACCTATACCTGGGAAGGGCAGGACGTTCCCGCAAGTGACAAATATGCCGTCTCCACGGCCATCGGCTTTGTGGTGTTTGAGGGCGCGCTGCTGTCGGAGGGAAAGACCTACAGTTATAACACCTACAAAATGCAGATGACCGTTTGCCCCACCGAGGGCGGTACGCCCGATGTGATCCCCGCCTCGGATTACACCCTGCAGCAGAGCTGCCCTGCCGGAGCCGTCGTGCTGTCGGCGACCGTTTCCTCTTCGGTCAACGCGGCGGGTCTCGCGGCGGGCAACACCTGCTATCTTGAAACGGCGCAGGGCAACCTGTATGCCCTGCCTGCCGACTTCATTCTGCGGCCGGGCGAGGTGCTGGTGCTGGATGAGGCGGAGAGCACCGTCACCGACAGCCGCGGCTTTGCCTATGAAGTATACGAAGCATCGGATGCCCTGATGGTGGAACTGGCCATGTCGCCGCGACTGCTCTGCTCTGTGGGAGACCGCAAATGCATCGTTTTGTCGGGCAACAGCCGCACCGTCACCTGCACCACCCCCTCCCCCCTGCACCCGCAGACATTGCACACGGCAGACAAATGCAGTTGGCAGACCACAGACGGCACAAGCACAAGCACGCTTGCCCTCTCTTCCGTCTCTGCCTTTGGCGATGCGCTTTTGCTGGCGGGCAATTCCGACATGCAGGACCGCCTGTATAAGACCGAAAAGGGGCGGGTCATGCTGGAAAGCCGCTTCCTGCGCTATGCTTTCAGCGGCGGCGAGACCCCCGTCTCGTATGCGGCGTTGGGAGACGGCTTTGCCGTTGCCTTTGACCTCTTTGACAGCACGGCGGCAGACGGCGGCGCGGCCTTTTGCAATTACTTCCCCTGTCAGGTCACGGATGGGACGGCACCCCAGTCTGTCTTCTTTCTGGCAAGCGGCACGGGAAAGGCCGTCTTCTGGCTGCACCCCTCCGAATTCTTTGCCAAGACAGCCGCCCAAGCGGCACAGCTTCTCTGTTCGTATATGGCGGGGCGCGCGTCTGTGAAGCAACCCATCACGGTGGTGCTGCAGCGTGCCGCCGCCACGACAGCCGACATCACCCAAGCCGCCCCCGCCCTTGCGGCCCTGTCGCCCCTGTCGGGCGACTGCAGCATGCAGTTTGTGCCGCCCTCCGGCGGGGTGGTGCCCGTCGGCTGCTCTGTGACCTATTTCAGCCGCAGGAAAGGAACCGCATCATGAGCCAATATGCAAAGTGGATCAGCCAAGACGAAATTCTGCCCTTTACTTCGCGCTGTCTGACCTATGGCGGCACTGTCTATGTCAATCCGCCGCCGCAGGTGCTGAAAAAAGCGGGCTATCTGCCCCTGACAGACGGCGTTCTGCGACCGGGGGAACATCTGCGCACCGTCTACTCTACCGACGGTCTGCGCATCTACCGCAACACAATTGAGGTGACACAATGACCTTTTATCTGACACAAAGAGGAGAAGGATATGCCCTTTGCCGCGAGGCAGAAGCCCTATGCGGCGGGGCGTGGAACATCCGCATCTGCGGTGGCGAGGGGGACGGCATGCTGTATGTCAACGGTCTGCCCCGCCCCGTGCGCGGCGGCAGGGTGTCTCTTTCGGCCGAGTGGCTGCGTGAGGGAGAAAATACGCTGACCTACACCGAAAAAGCCCTGCGCTATACCCTGGAGCCGCTGCGCCGCGCGGGGGATGTCATCTGCCTGACGCCGCCCGAGCCGGAAGTGCTGTATCTGCGCCTGGCCGAACAGCAAGAGCGGCTGGCCGCCCTTCTTACACAAGCCGAAGAGCGCCTGACCGCCCTGGAAAAACAGGCGGCGGGATTTTCTCTGTTTTCATGAAAGGAACGAAACATGAAAAAAAGAATCATTTTCACACTCTCTTTTCTCTGCCTGCTGACGCTTCTGTTTGCCCTGCCCGGTCTGACCCTGCCCGTGGCGGCGGAACCAGAAGCCGAGGGGCAGGCCGAAACATACACCGCCCCCGCCGACGGGGCTGACGCCTCCGACGGCATGACAGCCGCCGCAACAGAAGACGGGCAGGCCGGGCAAGACATACCCGCCCCGCCTTCTGCCGAAAACACAGAAAACGGTGTTTTTCCTCTCCCCGCCGATTCTGCCGCGGTCTCTGACGGGCAAAGCCCGACGGAGGCGGTCGTGCAGGAGGGGGGTTCGGCAGAAAAAACGACATTTTCGGACCTTTTGGTTCGCTTCTTTGGCGCCAATTGTGCCGAGCTGTTGTCGGGCCTGACGCTGGTCAGTTCTCTGTGTATTGCCCTGCTCTTCAAGAAAGGACTGCTACCCGCCCTTGCCTCCGCCCTGAAAGGGGTGGCGGGGCAAGGCGGCCGGGGCATGGAAGAAATGAAGGCCGTGGGCCAGAGGCTGACGGGGGAAGCCGG
>CAMGGT010000005.1 GCA_946055715.1 uncultured Clostridia bacterium
ATCCTGTGCCCCCATTGCTCCATCGCCCTTACCTATCACACAGCCGGCGGCGCGTCCATGCGCTGTCATTGCTGTGGATACCGCACCTCCGTCCCCCGCAAATGCCCCCATTGCGGCGGAGAACACATCGCCTATGTGGGCTTCGGCACGCAAAAGGCAGAATCCGAGCTGTCGCTTGACCTGCCACAGATGAAGGTCATGCGCATGGATGCCGACACCACCACCGGCAAGCAGTCCTATGACCGCATGCTGGAGGCCTTTCGCGCGGGGGAGGCGGATGTGCTGTTGGGCACGCAGATGGTCACCAAAGGGCACGACTTCCCCCGCGTGACGCTGGTGGGCGTGCTGCTGGCCGACCTTTCGCTTTATGTCAACGACTTCCGCGCCGCCGAGCGCACCTTCTCCCTGCTCACGCAGGTCATCGGGCGCGCCGGGCGGTCGGCATCCCCCGGCCGCGCCGTTATACAGACCTTTTCTCCCCACAATGATGTCATCCGGTTCGCCTGCGCGCAGGACTATGAGGGGTTCTATGCCTCTGAGATTGAGCTGCGCCGCGCGGCGGTCTTTCCGCCCTTCTGCGATATGGCGGCCCTCTCCCTTACTTCCGCGGATGAAAAGGCGCTGTTTGATGCGGCAGCCAAACTCAAAGAAAAGATTGCCGCCCTGGCGGGCGGCGCGTATGCCGACCAGCACATGATCGTGTTCGGTCCGTTTGAAGCGTCGGTGTATAAGGTGGCGGAACGCTTCCGCATGCACATGATGGTCAAATGCCGCCTCACCGCCCGCATCCGCGCATTCTTCAGAGAGTTGCAGCTCTCGTTTGCTGGTGACAAAAAGGTGACGCTGGGCATCGACCTCAACCCCCTCACATTATGATCGGCTCATTTTTCTGTCGCAATGCCGCCCGATGGCGGCGCGCGGCACCCCCCGTTTTTCGGGAGTATACTCCGGCGCCTTGCGCGCCCGAAGCCGGGCGGTCATCCCGCCCCGAAAGGAACAAGACCATGGCTATTCTCAATCTGGTATATGAACGCGACCCCATGCTGCGCCGCACCAGTCGCCCGGTGACCGAGATCACCCCCCGCATCCTGCAACTGCTTGACGACATGACAGAGACCATGCGCCACCACAACGGGTGCGGCCTTGCCGCCGTGCAGGTGGGGGTGCTTCGCCGCCTGGTGGTGGTGGAGACAGAACCGGGCACCGTTTATGAACTCATCAATCCCCGCATCGTGGCCTGGACGGGCGAACAGGAGGAGACGGAGGGCTGTCTCTCCCTTCCGGGAAAGTGGGGCAAGACCCACCGCCCTGCCGCCGTGACGGTGCGGGCACTCAACCGGCATGGCGAGGAGATCGAACTGCGCGGAGACGGGCTGTTGTGCCGCGCCTTCTGCCACGAGCTGGACCATCTGGACGGCAAACTCTTCACCGACGCGCTGGTGGACGGCCTGGACAGCGAGTCGTAACCCGATCCCCCGCGGCAACGCCGCGCCGCTTTGCATTTCTGATGTTGGCTCATGCCTGAAAGGACGATTATGCGCGTATTATTCATGGGAACGCCTGAGATAGCCGACCGCTGTCTCAGGACCCTGCTTGCCTGCGGCCGCGAGGTCGTGGGGGTGGTCTGCCAACCGGACAAGCCCAAGGGACGAGGCAACAAAATGACCCCTCCCCCCACAAAAGTGACGGCTGAGGGGGTGGGTTTGCCCGTTTTTCAACCGATTTCCTTCCGTGACGGTGCGTTTTTGCCCACCTTGGAAGAACTGGCTCCCGATGTCATCGTGGTGGTGGCTTACGGGAAGATTCTGCCGTCTTATGTCCTGCATGCACCGCGCTATGGGTGCATCAACCTGCATGTGTCGCTTCTGCCCGCCTACCGTGGCGCCGCCCCCATGCAACGCGCCATCATGGACGGCTGTACCGAAACGGGCGTGACGGTCATGCACATGGACGAAGGCATGGACACGGGCGACATCATCCACACCGCCGCCTTTCCCATCCTGCCCACAGACGACTATGGTGCCGTCTCGCAGATGGCCGCAGACATCGGTGCGCCCCTGCTGAACCAAACGCTGGATGAACTGGCCGCCGGAACAGCCCCCCGCACGCCGCAGAACGGCGACCTGGCCACCTATGCCTCCAAGATCGAAAAAGAAGAATGCCGCCTGCAATTCACCCGCCCGGCATCCGAGCTTGACTGCCTGGTGCGGGCATTGTCTCCCGCGCCGCTGGCCCTCTGCCGCGACGGGCGGGGGCGCATGTGCAAGATCCTCTCCGCCCACCCCACGGCAGGTGAGGGACAGCCGGGGGAGGTGCTTTCGACATCCGACCGGGGAGAGGGCGAGATCGTGGTGGCTTGCGGGCAGGGGGCACTGGCCATCACCGCCCTGATCCCCGAGGGCAAAAACCGCATGGAGGCCGCCGCATTTGTGCGGGGGCGCGGCGTTGCCGCGGGAGAGCTCTTTTCATGAAGGATGCCCGTAGGGCCGCGCTGGAACTGCTGGTGCGCTGGGAGGAAGAAAGCCGCTATCTGGGGCTTTCGCTTGCCCATCTGCCGTCGGATATACGCGGCTTTGTCACCGCGCTGGTGTATGGCGTGGCAGAACACAAGCTGACGCTGGATTATGAAATTTCTGCCTTGGCGGGGCGCAGCGATATTGACCCCGTCACCCGGCAGATCCTGCGGCTGGGGCTTTGCCAGCTGCAGTACATGCAGGCGGTGCCGCAGCACGCCGCCGTTGACAGAACAGTGGCGCTGGCAAGAAACCGCGGCGAAGCGGCGTTTGTCAACGCCGTTTTGCGCACCGCCCTGCGCTCACCCGAAAAAATGCGGCTCCCACCCCGCGAAAAGAATGAACTGCGTTATCTGGCTCTCTGCCATTCTCTGCCTCTGCCCACCCTGCGATTGCTGGCACAGGCGCTCGGCACAGAGGCGGCAGAGGCCTTTCTTTGCGCCTGCCGGCAGCCGGCACCTCTGTCTGTGACAGTCAACACCTGCCGCACAGACAGAGAGAAGTTGCTTTCTCTGTGGCGCGAAAGGGGCATCTCGGCCCGCCCGTCCCCCCTCACGCAAGGGGGGATACTGCTCGGCGCACCCGGCGCTCCGGCCGAGTTGCCCGGCTTTGACGAGGGGCTGTTTTTTGTACAGGACGAGGCCGCCCGTCTGGCGGTGGAACTGCTTGACCCCCGCCCGGGGCAAACGGTGGTGGACGCCTGCGCCGCGCCGGGCGGAAAGTCCTTTGCCGCCGCCATCAACATGAAAGGGCGGGGAACGGTACACGCCCTGGAACTGCATCAAAGCAAACTTTCGCTCATCTCCGAGGGGGCACAGCGTCTGGGGCTTGCCTCTGTTGTGGCAAAAGCCCACGACAGCCGCATGCCGGACCCCGAACTGCTCGGACGGGCAGACGCGGTCATCTGCGATGTGCCCTGTTCCGGCATGGGGGTTTTGCGCAAAAAGCCGGACATTCGATACAAAGACCCCGCCGCATGGTCGGCATTGCCCGCCCTGCAGGGGGAGATTTTATCGGCCGCCGCCGACTACCTCAAACCGGGTGGCAGACTGCTGTATGCCACCTGCACCCTGTTCCCGGCCGAAAACGAACAGGTCACGGACGCCTTTCTTGCCGCGCATCCCGACTTTGCCCCGATCCCGTTTGCCGCGGCCGGGCAGGACTGCCCCGAGGGACGGTTGACGCTGCTGCCGCATGTCCACGGCACAGACGGATTCTATCTTTCGCTTCTGACACGCAAGGAGGCAAACGCATGACAGCGCAAGCAAAAACAGACCTGCTTTCTCTTTTTCCCGAAGAGGCGCGCGCCAAGCTGACCGAAATGGGAGAGCCCACCTACCGCGAACAGCAGATCTTTTCCTGGCTGATGAAGGGCAAAACCTATGCTGAAATGAAAAACCTCCCCCTCTCTCTGCGCGAAAAACTGACCGAGACCTGCGAGTGGCGCATCCCCACCGTACAGGCAAAGCAGGTGTCACAGACAGACAACACTGCCAAATACCTCTTTCGTCTGGCAGACGGTGCCTGTGTGGAAAGCGTGCTGATGCAGTATGAATACGGCTATTCGCTGTGCATTTCCAGCCAGGTCGGGTGTCGTATGGGCTGCCGCTTCTGCGCCTCCACGCTGGGCGGCAAAGAGCGTGACCTGCTCCCTTCCGAGATGCTGGGGCAGATCATCGCCGCACAGGCAGAGGCGGGGGTCAAGGTGTCTCATGTCGTCATGATGGGCATTGGAGAGCCGCTTGACAACTATGAGCATGTCATCCGTTTTCTGCGCCTTGCCGCGCATCCGGCACGCCTGGGGCTCAGCCCCCGCCGCATCTCTCTTTCCACCTGCGGCATCGTGCCGCGCATACTGGACCTGGCAGAAGAGGAACTGCCTGTCACGCTTTCGGTGTCGCTGCATGCCGCAAGCGACGAGGCGCGAAGTGCCATCATGCCCGTCAACCGCACCTATCCCATCGGGGAGTTGCTTGCCGCCTGCCGCCGCTTTTTTGAGAGAACGGGGCGGCGCATCTCTTTTGAATATACGCTCTTGTCTGGGGTCAACGACAGCGAGCAGGATGCCGCCGCGCTCGCCAGCACTTTGCGCGTGGGGCTTGGCAACATGCCCGTGCATGTCAACCTCATCCGCCTAAATCAGGTGCGTGAACGGCAGTATGTCGGTGCATCCACCGCGGCCGCTGCGCGGTTTATCGCCGTGTTGGGCAAGTCGGGCATCACAGCCACGCTTCGCCGCCGCCTGGGGGCAGACATAGACGCGGCCTGCGGCCAGCTTCGCCGCCGCGTGGCTTCTGCCGCGGAGGATGCGGCGCCCGCCGATCCCTCCTGCTGAAAAAAGAAAGGTGCCACATGGAAAAAATTGTGACTGCCCGCATTATCTCCGGCGTCGGGGGCCTTTATACCGTGCAGGTCTCTGTACCCGATCCACAGACACCACGCCTGCTCCATTGTCCGGCCAGAGGTGTTTTTCGCCATGCCGACCAAAAGCCGCTGGTGGGGGACCTGGTCACGGTTCGCTTTGACGACACCGCCCCCAACGATACTGCCGTCATTCGTGAGATCCTGCCCCGTGTGTCGGCCCTCATACGGCCGCCGTTGGCCAATGTGACCCACCTGTTTGTGATCCTTGCGGCCGCCAAGCCCTGCCCCGTGGCCGAAACGGTCGACAAACTGCTGGCCATTGCCGTACACAACGGCATCCGCGCCGGCATCGTCATTACCAAATCAGACCTGGCCCCGCAAGAAGCCGAACAGTATGCCGCCGTTTACCGCCTGGCGGGCTTCCCCGTGTATCTCTCCTCCCCCTCCGACCCCGAGGTGGTCGCCGCCCTGCAAACCGCCCTGTCGGCGTTGCCGGACGGGAGCATTGCCGCCTTTGCCGGGGCTTCCGGCGTGGGCAAGTCCACCCTGCTCAACCGCCTCTTTCCGGGGTTGGAGCTTGCCACGGGCGAGATCAGCCGCCGCATCGACAGGGGCAAGCATACCACCCGCCGCGTGGATCTGTACCCGGTCGATCCCGACCGTCCGGACGGCGCTTTCTTTGCCGACACACCCGGTTTTTCTCTGCTTGATTTTGCCCGTTTTGATTTTTTTGCGCTGGAAGACCTCTTTGACAGCTTCCCGGACTTCGCCCCCTACCGCGGGCAGTGCCGCTATGCCGACTGCACCCACACAGGCGAGGGCATCTCCGAATGTGCCATCGCGCGCGCCGTGGCAGAGGGCAAAGTTGCCCCCTCCCGCCATGCGTCCTATATTTCTCTGTATCGCATCCTCAAAGAAAAAAAGAACCGCTACGATTGACATTTCATCCAAGAGATGCTATAATGCCTATCGTATCCGGTTGCCACGCCGATGTGGCGGAATTGGCAGACGCCTCGGACTTAAAATCCGATGGGAATTAAACCTCCCGTACCGGTTCGATCCCGGTCATCGGCACCAAAAAAGCCCCCATCGCACAGCGAAATGGGGGCTTTTTTGGTGCCGATGCTTCCGGGATAGGACCCCAGTTCGCACGAGAAAGCCGGCTTCGGCGATACAGCAAAACCATTCGCTGCACCACGCGCCCTTTCTGTATTGCGAGCGAACTGACATGCGCCGCACGCGGCGCATTGTTCGACTTCCCGGTCATCGGCGTCGACTACCTCTCTGCTTTGAAAGAGACCCCCATCGCACAGCGAAATGGGGGCTTTTTTGGTGCCGATGCTTCCGGGATAGGACCCCAGTTCGCACGAGAAAGCCGGCTTCGGCGATACAGCAAAACCATTCGCTGCACCACGCGCCCTTTCTGTATTGCGAGCGAACTGACATGCGCCGCACGCGGCGCATTGTTCGACTTCCCGGTCATCGGCGTCGACTACCTCTCTGCTTTGAAAGAGACCCCCATCGCACAGCGAAATGGGGGCTTTTTTGGTGCCGATGTTTCCGGGATAGGACCCCAGTTCGCACAGAAGAAAGCGGCGACAAGCCCCCACACAAGGCAAGCCGTTGCTTTAGTGCCCGCGGGCTCCTTCCACCGCTTCGCGGTCCCCCTCCCTCCCGGAGGGAGGCGAATGTTGGTCATCGGCACAGACCGGCCGGGTGCGCGCTATGGGGTCAAATACATTTTTTGTATTGCACACTTCATTGTTCAACTGCCCAGTTCGCACGAAAAACTAAGCCCCGGCGATACAGCAAAACCACTCGCTGCACCACGCGCCCATGCTACATTGCGAGCGAACTGACATGCGCCGCACGCGGCGCATTGTTCGACTGCCCGATCTATTTTCGTTTCGTTGAGATAATCGCTGTTTCGTAAGAAGACCAAAAGCCCGCGCGTTCGCGCGGGCTTTTTTCATCATGTAGTGGCACTTGCGTTTTCACGCAGAAGAGCCGATTTTCCCCATGAATATCGAAGCAAAATCAGTCTTTGGCGTAACCGATGTTCTTTTCTTTGCTCGGGTCAAATGTCAGATTGCAGATGGAAGCCACCAGACCGTAAATGCCGCAGGTGATTATCGAAAGGAAGAAATACGCCTTTGATCTGGAAGTGAACCCTTCGGGCTTCAAGGAAGTGTGGTTGATGATGATGCTGCCGATGAATCCGAGGAAAAACGTCAGAAGAAAACGAGCAAGATTGTTGTTGTCCATTGAAATGCCTCCATAGATTAATTATTGTAGCATTATTATAATGAATAATATTGTATCTGTCAAGAAATCTGACATCATTCGGCAAAAAATCTGACATTATTTCGCTTGAAACGGCATTATACATCTGTTTTTGCGCGCAAAAGACCGCAAAACGGAGAACGCTGTCTCCTTTTGCAGTTACCGCTCGTTCAGAAGAATCGGGGCAAAAGCCGGCTTTCGGTTGCAATGGATGTAAGAAGGTGGTATAATGAAGACATCTTACCGCAAAAAGAAGTACAGGTATGAACGAAGACATCAACCGTCAGAAATATGATCAATATGACATACGCATAAAGAGAATCAGAAGAAAAAGACGGTTTGCGGTGGTTGCCGCCTTCGCCCTGTTTCTTGTGACATTTTGTTCCGTTTCGCCCATCAATCAGCGGGGTTTTGGTGAATTTGGCGCGCGGCTCATTTACGGATGCGCGGGACAGAATGCCGTTTGAGCCATATAGTTTGCTTGCGAGAGGAGGGGCGTATGTTTGAGCATATCTACTTTCACGGCCAATTCCGCACCTACCAGCAAAAAATACTGGATGGGGCGCAGGCCTACCTCAGCGACAACAGAATTCATATTGTTGCCGCCCCCGGCAGCGGCAAAACCATCCTCGGTCTGGAGTTGATCCGAAGGCGGGGGAAGCCCTGCATCATCCTTTCGCCCACCACGACCATCCGCGACCAGTGGGGCGAGCGTTTTATAGCGCACTTTTTGAGTGGTGAAGCGCCGGATGCCTACCTTTCCTATGATCTGAATCGCCCGGCCCTCATCACTTCCGTGACCTATCAGGCACTGCACGCGGCCATGCACCGCGCAAAAGATGAGGAGAGCGGAGAGGACTATGCGGGCCTTGACCTGTTGGCCGAGATCGGGCGAATGGGCATCGGAACGATCTGCCTGGACGAGGCGCACCACCTGCAAAATGAGTGGCAGAAGTCGCTTGAAAGTTTTCTCGCCGCGCTGAAAGGGCAGGTCAAGGTCATCGCGCTGACGGCCACCCCGCCCTATGATGCCAAACCGAATGAGTGGGAACGGTACATCGGCGTTTGCGGGGAGATCGATGAAGAGATCTTCGTGCCGGAGTTGGTGCAGCAGCATACCCTTTGCCCCCACCAGGACTATTTGTATTTCAGTTATCCGACGCAAAAAGAGACGGCAGAACTGCAGGCCTATCATAAGCGGGTGGATGAGGCCTTGCAAGCGCTGTTTTCGTCCGATCTGCCGGATATGGCCTATCAATGCCTGCTTGCGCGCGCAGACGATCTCGACGATCTCTTTGCCCATACGGCAGAGCATGTGGCCTTGCTGGTGCTTTGCCGACAGGCAGGCGTGGATGTGAGCAAAAAGATCATCCGCAAGTTGACAGGCGAAAAACACCTGTCGGCTCTGTCATACCAACGGGCAGAACGCGCGGTGAACTACCTCACCAAGGGCGACCTTCTGCCGGAGAAAGAGCGTGAGCGGCTTGTCGACCTCTTCCGACAGAAGGGGTTGACAGAGCGCGGAGAGGTGGCCCTGGATCTGAACGAAAAATGCAAAAAACGCCTGATCGCCTCGGCCGGAAAGCTCGACAGCATCGCCGAGATCTCAAGGTCTGAGGCAGAGGCGAAGGGAGAGGCGCTTCGCCTGCTGATCCTTACCGACTTCATCAAAAAAGAAACGCTGTCGGTCATCGGCTCCGACACAAATCCGGACGCGGTCAGCGTGGTCAGTGCCTTTGAGACGGTGCGCCGCACGGGCGTGTCTGTGGGGGCGCTTTCGGGCAGTCTTGTCATTCTGCCCGCTGCCTGCGCCGATATGCTTGCGGACATGCATGCGACCTTTTCGATCTCTCCCCTGGGCGAAACAGGGTATTGCGTATTCGATTTTCCGGCGGACAACCGCGAGAAGGTCCGCCTGGTGAGCCGCCTGTTTGAGCAGGGCGCCATCCATGCCCTTGTCGGCACAAAGTCCCTTTTGGGCGAGGGGTGGGATGCCCCCTGCGTCAATGCGCTGATTCTGGCCAGCTTTGTCGGCAGTTTTATGCTCTCCAACCAGATGCGCGGGCGGGCCATCCGCACAGACAAAAACGACCCGAATAAGACGGCCAACATCTGGCATCTTGTTTCGGTGGAGCGGCCGCCTGTGTATGCAGAAAACGCAGCCGAAAAAGCAGCGCTGATCGCCGTCGAAAACAAAAATGAGCTTGTCTCCTGCGATTTTGACACCATCAAACGCCGCTTCGACTGCTTTGTCGCCCCCAACTATGAGACGGGCGAGATCGAAAGCGGCATTGCCCGCGTGACCATCCTGCAACCCCCGTTTGACGAAAAGGGGATCGCCCGCATCAACCGCGAAATGCTGGCGCGCGCCAAAGAAAGCGCGCAATGCAAGCAGAGCTGGGAGACGGCGGTGCGCGGGTCTGCGCGGCTGAACGAGGTAAGCGAAGTCCCCAAAGCGGGCATGACGCCGCCCTTCCTCTTTTTCAATGTTTTTTATGCGGTGTTGCTGGATGTGGTGTTTTCTTCGGCTTTTGCTTCTCTCATCTCCGTATGTATGCGGAGCGCTTCTTTGGGGACAACGAAGTCCTTTCTTCTGATGGCATTTTTGTGCATTGTCTGCATCGTCGCCGCCGGGCTGTTCATCCCTCTGCTGACCACAAAGATCCTGGCACATCTCAATCCCACGCGCTCTGTGCGCACCCTGGCGGGGTGCATACTTGCAACCATGCAGGAACTGGAGATGATCGGGCGGGATGCGCGCGTCATGGTGGCGGAAGACGGGCAGGGCATCTGCATCAGTGTTGAGTTGCTGGGGGCTTCGGTACACGATCAGAACCTCTTTCACAATGCCATTGCAGAGTTGCTCTCTCCCATCCGTAACCCGCGGTATCTGCTGATACGCAGGGGCAAAAACGGCCGCCTGCAAAACAAGACCGCCCTGGCCTGCCCCGAGATCCTCGGGAGCAAAAATCAATACGCCGCCTGCCTGGCGGGGCATCTCAAACGCTCGATGGGGGATGTTGAACCGGTGTATACCCGCACGGAAGAAGGGCACAAGCTGATGCTGGTCTGCAAGCGCACCTCCTACATCACCCGCAATCACCAACAGTTCTATGGGAGAAAGAAACATATTTCCCGCTGGGAGTGAAACCATTTTACCGCGCCCTACATGCTGTTCCCCGCAAAGCGGGGCTACAAAAAAGGAGAAAATGACCATGACAGAAAGTGAACTGTATACCGCGCTTTGCCTTCCGCAGGAGCTGGCAGATGCGCTTCGCACCGCAAAGTGCGATCTGTCAAAGCAAGAGTTTGAGGCGTTTTCGCAGGGCTTGCGCGGCAAAGACACCTATGCCGCGGCGGCAAAGCAACTGAAAGCGCGGCTTTCGGAGGACGAGAGGGGGCTTGGGATGCTGCGGGTGATGCTGGCGGTTGCCTGTGACACCCACGACATGTACCGCAGTCGGCACATCCCGGATGACATCTTTTTTGCCACCATGAAATGCTTTGTCCGCTTTGCCTGCGAACACAAAGAAAGCTATGGTACATACGGCTTTGACCGAAGCTGGTGGGTCGGCAGACAATTGTCGATGCAGCTGTTTCGCCTGGGAGAGCTGGAGTATGAGTTAAGCGAATGGGGCGGCGGGCCGGCCGTGTCTCTGCATATCCCCTCGGATGCCGACCTCTCGGAGGCGGGGATTGCCGCCTCGGTCGGCGCGGCCAAGGCATTCTTGGCCAAATATGACCCGATGTACAGTGACACGCCCATCTTCTGCGCATCATGGTTGCTTTCTCCTTCGCTTGAGGGGCTGCTGTCTCCCACCTCGCGCATTGCGGGCTTCCGTCGGCATTTTCACATTGTCAGATACCTGCCGGAGCCGGAGGACTATAAGCAGTGGGTATATAAAGACCCGCGGCTTGCCCCCGAGGACTTCCCGGAAAACACCTCGCTTCAAAGAAGTATCAAGCAGTATGTGCTGGCAGGCGGTAAGGTCGGAGAGGGCATTGGCCTCCTTATGACCGACAAATTGACCGACACACCCGGCATGTAATCTGCCACAATGCAGCTTTATGCCGACAAACGCCACTTCACCTCTCCTTTTCGCATAAAATGCGGGGGGTTCTTGCAAATTTCGCCCAAATTGGCTGTTTTAGCGACTTGACAAATGCCGCCATGATCGGCAGATGCCCAATTTTCGCTGTTGACGGGGCTGTCGCATGAAGGCAGGGTTGAAGGGTGTTGCGAGTCATTATTTGCTTTTGCAAAAGTTCCGTTACCGTAGGTACCAAAGGGAGATACTATTAAATGCCTTCCCCGGCGGGGAAGGGGGACCGCGAAGCGGTGGATGAGGAGAACATTCTTTGGCAACTGTAAATGACAGAGGAAGTGGCAAAACAGCAAGAAAATGCAAGGATTCTTACTGCGACAGCCCCATGCCCGTTGCGGGAAGCAACCTGCCGGGCGTGCCTGCCCCCATCAAAGAGAAATCGACAGCTCAGCCCTGCCATCAAAACGACCCGATCAACCGGGCACGGCTCCCGCAGTTGGAGAAAATAGCGGATGGCCGTTGCTCTATGGCAAATCGGCTGATAATAGCGTTTAACTCGCGCCAACCGCCATATACAGGGGGCGGCGAAGGCGTTTTAGCCCCCCAATTATCCGTTACAGCAAGCGGCAAAAATCGATATGCTAATAATTATTTACATTCAATTTACCCTTTTTCGAAAATGAATGAAACTTAGGATTTTTCGCTGAAATCGGAGGGGTTTCTGCAAATTTTTATTGATTTGGATGAACTATGCCCCTTCATTGCTTTGACATTTTTAACATTTCGGGCAAAAATCCTATCTGCCGGAGATGCCGGGCAGCTTTTCGTGCCGTTTTGGGGGGCTTTGATGGCTCGTCTATTCTGCCGATGCGCGAAAAACTCGCGCAAAAGCCCACGAACAGGGAATGCTCACGCACGATTTGCTTTTTGACGCGTTGCTTTGGCCTATCTGATTTGACAGATCTGCTTCCCACGAAAGGAGAAAAATAAGATGTGGATGCTGTTGGCGCTGTTGGCGGCGCTGTTTACTTCGCTTACCGCCATTTTTGCAAAGATCGGAATACGGGATGTCTCCTCGAATTTCGCCACCCTGTACCGCACGTTCATTGTCACGATCTGCTCTGCTCTCATTTGCCTTGTCACCGGCAGCTTTGCCGGCCTGCAACATTTCACCTGGCAGAACTATTTGTTTTTAGGGCTGTCGGGCGTGGCCACATGGCTGAGTTGGCTGTGCTATAACCGTGCCATCAAATCGGGGCAGGTCAGTCGGGTCGCCCCCATAGACAAATCCAGCTTTGTGGTGGCGAACCTTCTGTTCTTGCTGTTTTTCTTCGACGAAACGACCCATGCGGGCGACCCCCTCACCATCTGTATGCTGGTGCTGTCAATGGCTTTGATGCTGGCGGGCACGCTGCTGATGCTGGACCGCAAGCCCACCGCCGAAAAGGGCGCGGGTGCATGGCTGGTGTACGCCGTTCTGTCGGCGGTGTTTGCGGGGCTGGTGTCTCTGTTGGTCAAGCTGGGGCTGCGCGGGGTGTCCAGCAATGTGGGCACGCTTTTGCGCTCGCTTGTGGTCATTGTGTTTTCGGCCGGGATGCTGTCCTTTCGTGAGGGCTTCGGAGAGGTCAAGACCGTCACGCGGCGGTCATGGCTTTTTCTCACCCTGTCGGGCATGGCCACCGGCGGCGCGTGGCTGTGCGAGTATGCCGCCCTCAACGCGCCCGGGGTCAACCCCGTGGCGGTCAATTCCGTGGGCAAACTGGCCATCCTGCCCACCATGCTGTTCTGCCGGATCGTGCTTGGCGAGCGTTTCACCAAAAAGACGCTGGCAGGCCTATCGGTGCTGGTGGCGGGCATTGTGCTGATCATCGTCTTCGGACTGTAAATGACTACTAAAGGAAGGTAGCCAAACATGACACACCAAATGACCCTGTGTGACGGGCCGTTTCGCATGGTACAGGCAGGCACCAAAACCGTGGAGCTGCGCCTGTATGACGAAAAGCGGCGGCTGGTGCAGGTGGGGGATGAGATGCTCTTCCGCCATGCACAAACGGACGAGACCTGCCGCTGCT
>CAMGGT010000006.1 GCA_946055715.1 uncultured Clostridia bacterium
CAACAGCCCCAAGTGAATAAGTAGTAGTGAAGAGCGAAGAAGTGAAAGTGAGTTCCCGGCTTCCGGCAGAAGTCAACAGTAGGGATTTGCTCTGCGGTTTTTCCTCTTCGTTTTTTGTCGAAGAGAATTGCCGGGGGCATTTTTATTCTCTTCACGCAAAGTTTTTGAGAGGGGGTGTGGGGGACGGCCTTTTCTCAAAAAGGCCTCCCCCACGTGCGTCTTCTTTACATCGGCCTCCCCGCGTTGGCTTCCCCCGCGGGCGATCAGTGGGTCATGCGGGCGGCGACTTCTTTGGTGATCTCGTTTTCGGGTTTTTCGCCACGGAAGAAGCGTTCCGCGTCGTCCAGCAGGCGGCAGGTGATATAGTCGCGGCGGTCATAGGTGGGGCCGCACTGGTGGGGAAAGAGGGTGATGTTGGGCAGGGTGTGAAAAGGGTGATCAGCGGGCAGTGGCTCCCTCTGATAGACATCCAGCACCGCCGAAAAGCGATTGCCTTTCAACGCTTCCAGCAGGGCCTCTTCGTCAATCACCTCGCCGCGGGCGGTGTTCAGAAACACGGCACCGGGTCGGAGCAGGGCAAAATGGTGCGCCCCAATCATGTGATAGGTCTGCGGGGTGCGTGCCGTGTGGACAGACACCACATCGCAGACAGAAAAGATCTCGTCCAGGGCTGCATAGCGGATGCCCGTGCGCGCCGCATAGTCGGGGTCGGGGCGGGTGGAGTAGACCAGCGTCTCACAGCGGAAGCGCGCAAGCCATTCGATGACCAGGCGAGACACCGCACCCACCGAGACAATGCCCACCTTCTTGTCCAGAAGGCCGCGGGTGCGGTTTTCAGGCCAGCCGCCCGCCTTGGTGAGGGCGGCGTTCTGCCCCATGTCCCGCAGAGCAAAGAGCATATAGGCAATGACACCCTCGGCCACCGACTCGGCATAGTAGCGGTTGCCGGACAGCACCGGAATGCCCGCGTCAAAAACATCCTCTGCGGCAATGCCGCCCACCGTGCCGCCGGTGTGCGCCCACAGCTTCACATCCCCCAGGTCTGCAGCGTGCAGGGTCGGCTGTCCCCAGCCGGTCAGCAGCAGATCTGTGTCTTTTAGTTCGCGGCAAAGGGCCTCGCCGCCGAGGGGGTGTTCGGGGCAGAAGCGCACCTCACCCATGGTTTGCATACGCCGAAGCGTTTGGGGAGAGAAGAAACCCTCGCGCAGAGAAGCGCCAACATTCACAAAGATCCGCATACTCATCGCATCCTATCTTTTATTTGTTGTTTATGGTTGCTTTTGCCTTATCTGCATCTGCATTTATTTGCATTTGCACTTGTCTTCATTTGTCTCGGCCGCCGCCCATGCCTCTGCCATAAAGGCAGCAAAATCATCCAGCAGGCGGTCGGGATCGTCGCAGACGCCGCGCAGCTCCGGTCGCCAGGCCGACTCCCATTCCAGCGAATAGTAGCCGTCATAGCCGTCACGGCGGGTCATCTGCACAAGCTCGCGCAGGGGCACAGCCCCCTCGCCCAGGCGGGTATAGACCCAGTCGTGGGCATCCGGGTCGGTGGGGGGAAGGGCATCCTTGATGTGGATGTGGCGGATATAGCCCCGCAGGTTTGCCCATGTCTCTTTGATGGGCTCTCCGTCCTCCAACGGGTGCAGGCAGTCCCAGATGATCCCCAGCCGCGGGTGATCGACCGCGCGGAGCAGGGGCAGAAGGGATGCGGCGGTGGCATATTCGTTGTGGGTCTCGATGAGTACATCGGGGCCGCATTCGCACAGGCGGCCGAGAATATCCCGGATGCCGTCCGGTGAGATCGGCCGGGCAGGATCGGTCTTCTTTGGCCGAAAATTGCCTAAAAAGACGCGAACCCCCCGTATCCCGTCGCAAAACCATGAGGTCATCTGCTCACACCAGGCGGCCACCTTCTCTTCCGGCTCGGTGCCGAGAACGCAGATGGAAGAGCCGACGGAGCAAAGGGGAAAGTTACCCTTCACATAACTGCCGTCGGGGGCACACCGCACCTCGGCCGCCATGCGGTGGCGGCCGCACAGCGCAATCAGTTCATCGGGGAAAAAGTGTTGTACCGGCAGGGTGGAAAAGGCCAGTTTGGGTGTTGTCACGGCCGTGTCTCCTTTCCGTTTGCGGGTGCGTTTGTGTGCGGTTCGGCCGCAGGGGAAGCGGGGCGGGTACGGTAGGCGACAAGGTAGAGATGATCCAGCCCGAAGGGGATCAGGGTAAAGGTGTCTGTGCGGTCGTCTGCCGAGGTGAAGGTCTGGATGTTGAACCAGATGCCGCGGGTGTAGGCAATGCGGTTGGGGCCAAGCGGGTTGCGCAGTGAGCCCACCAGCGTCATCTCCAGCATGTTGTCGCCCGCACACAGGCAGTGAGTGATGTCCACCTCGCTTGCACGGTCAAATGCGGGACGGGCTTGCTTGCCGTTGACCCGCACAAGCGCCAGCTCTGCGTGCAGGCCGCAGAGCATCAGGGAATACCGTATCCCCGGCCGGGGCGAAAAGCCCTGCAGATGCTCGGTCAGGGTCGCACAACCGCAGTAAAAGGGCAGACCCTCTGCGGTGAGGTCGCGGCAGAAGCGGCTTGGCAGGCCGCCCTCAAGCACGGGCAGAATGCCCGCACCCGGCACGCCGGTCTGCGTGACGGCAAACGGACCGGCAATATACACCGGCTGGTATTCTATGTTGCCACCCGCCACGGGGACAAGGCAGACCTCGTTTGTGCCCTCCCGCAAGGCGCCGTCAAGGGGATAGACCGCCACGCAGGGGTCAAAGGGGTGCTGCCCCGTGGGGGAAAGCGGTTGGCCGTTCAGCGTCACGGAGGACCAGTTTTCGGCACATTCCGCCAACAGATAATGCCCCGATCCTTTTGGAGAAGAGATGACAAAAGCGGCAGAAATGCGGGATACCCCCCTCGATTTGATGTCGCAGGCATACCGCATATACGCCTCTTTGCCCTCTTCCTCCACTGAAAAGGTGTCCAGGAGCAGCAGGTTGGGGGCAGAGAGCGAGAGCGCGTGGGGGGCGGTCAGTTCTGCGGCAAACAGGGGCTTCTCTTGCGGCAGATAGACCGACTGTGCCTGCTCGTCCGGCAGAATGGAAAGAAGAAGCGACCCACCCGCCGCCAGGTCTGCCGTGACGGCGGTGGTGCCGCCGGCAACCCTATACGCCACGGGGCGCACCTGACCGGTATACAGGTCGGGCGCGGTCACGCGGGCCGGGTAGGGTAGCCGCAGGCGCACCGGGCGTGCATCGGTGGGATCGGTGTTGTAGAGAAAACAGGTAAAGCCGCCGTCACAGCGGCGCAGGGTGGAGCGGATGTCTGTCGCACAGTCGCCCTCGGGGGTCTCTACCCGCAAAGAGAAGTCGGAGAGTACGCGGCCGAGCATGCTGGGGGAGACGATCTCCGCACGCTGTGCCAAAGCGGCGCAGTCGGCACTCTGTCGGCCGTCGCACAGGGTGGGAAAACGCCCCACGGCCACCACACGCCCGCCGCCGTCCAGCAGTCGGCAGGCCAGCGCCAGCGTGGTGGCGCGAAGCGTGTGGCAGAAGGGCAGCACCAGCACGGTATACCGGCGTTCTCCCAGCACCAGGCGGCCGTCTTCCACGCGGGCAAACCGCGCCATCAGCTCTTCCGAGCCGTAGGCAAATTCCACATGCGCCTCCAGCAGGTTCTTTTCGGTCTCGCCCTGCCATCTGGCAATGCGTTCCCGCCGACGGTATTCGGGGTCGGCACCCGGGGCAGAGAGGGTATATTTGCTTTCAATGGGGTCAAGCACCAGCACATCTGCCGCCTGCTCGCCCTCGTGAAGCGCCCAGCCCAGCCGTGCCTGATAGTCCGCCAGGTATCTGTTGCTCTGCCAGAAAGGCGCATGGGCAGAGAATGTGGGCGGATGGTCGTATTTGCGCTGCCCCATCATGGAATAGGCCGTCACGTGCGGCACGACGGTGGTGATGCCTGCGTGCGCCAGATAGTCTGTCTGCCGCCGCTGGTCTTCAAAGGTCATGTCGTGCCCGCCGCCTGCAAAGGCCTCGCACAGGGTGGCCGGCTTCCCAAACTGCTCTGCCACGCTGCCGGCGCGGCGCAGATTGCGAAAGTCGCCGGTGCCGGCACCCAGGTGGTCGCAGGTGGGGTATTTTTCATAGTAGAACTGTAGCATCACATCGCTGTAAAGACCTTCGTTTGCCATCAGGTGGCCGCAGATGCCCACCCCCCAGGGGTTGCAGATGCGCGCCAGCTCCCCCACGAAGTTTTCGGCAAACAGACAGGTGACCAGCCGGATATAGTCGGCGCGCACGGCTTCGGCACCCGACAGATCAAAAAACAGCTCCGGCAGATGGTCAAGGATGTCATAGCCGAACCGCTCGCAAAACAGCTCGGGCAGTTTTTCCGTCCAGGGCACGGCGTTCTTCTTTGCGCCGTACAGGTCCCATTTGACGGTGAGGTCGTCGGTGAAGGCGCCGGGGATGAGTTTGTTCTCTCCCATGTCGGAGAGAAAGCGGTCGGCGTATTTCCGATGGGTCTTGGCCGCAAAGGCGCGCGCCACATCCGGGTTCATCAGGTCCACATAGCTTTGTCCGCCGAACCGCGCGTTGCACAACGGCGCACGCCATACATAGATGTAGAGGTCCCGCATGCCGTCGGGGGTGGGGCCTTCTTCGCCGTCCGGCACGGCAAATACTTCCGTTGGGGGCATCGGGTCGTCTTTGTGATAGCAGCGGAAGGCGGTGCCCTGTGCCGGTGCGTAGCGGTAATGCCGGCACAGGGTGACATCCTGCGGGTCGTGCGGGATGCGGTCATAGGCAAAAAACAGGTGCGTCTCCCGAAAGGCGGGATCCATGCCGGCCACGCTGTTTTTGCAGGTGCCGCTGGGCCATTGATACTCGTCATAGATCCAGGACTGCATGCCCTCCGCGCGTGCGCTTTCCACACAGACGGCGACCTTGTCCAGCCATTCGTCTGTCATGTAAGAGGTGGTCATACCGCTGCGCGCATGCATGAAAAATCCGCCCCAGCCGGCTTCCTTCATACCGTGGATTTGGCGGCGCAGCTCGTCATCCTGCAGTTCTCCGTTCAGCGACCAGAACGAAATGGGTCGGTATAGGTTCGGTGGGTCGGCGAAACGATGCATATCCATGGTTGCTCTCTCCTTTGTACGAAAGTCCGGCAGGGCACCGTCGGTGCCGCCGGGAAGCGGCGGCATTCGTCAGATGGGGGCTTGTCTCGCTCACATTATATCTGCTTCGACGGCCAAAAACAAGCGCAAAAAGAGAGAAGAAAAGCGCCCGGTTTTGGCCGATTGCACAAAACGCAAAAAATCGTTGTTAAAACTGTCAAATCACAGGGGACAAATTCGGCGAAATGTTACAAAAATTGTGTCTTGAAATAAAACGAAAGGCGCGGGCGGTTGACATTTTGCTTTTTTTTTGATAAAGTAATGATGTATAAGCATACACGGGCCAAAGCCCCGCGTTTGCAGAGGCCAAAGCTCCGCACAGAGGAGTTCCGGACCCCACCCTATGAAAGGAAAAAACCATGAAAAAAGTACGCGCACTTCTGATCTGCCTCGTTTTGCTTCTGTGTGCGGTCCTTCTATGCTCCTGTCAGGACGAGGGCGGAGAGACGACAACAGCCCCCTCCACCACCACCCGTCCGGGCGGCGTCACCGACAAGTGGACAGACAAGGACTTCGGTGCCACGACCCTGAAACTTCAACTCTCCGAATATACCGACTCCGAGTTCACCTCCGGCGGTAAAAAGTATATGCAGGGGCCGGATAACAGCAGTTCCGACCGGGTGCAGAACATCGTTTACACCCGCAACGAAAACGCCAAATCCGAGCTGAACCTCAACATCAGTTATTACTACATCAACAAGGGCTGGTCGCTGGCTTCGGCCGAGATCATCAACACCGAAAACGGCGGTTCCGACTGCCCCGACATGTATTGCGACATGATCTATGACATGATGATCGCCACCATGCAGGGCTGCTTCCGCAATCTCTACACCCTCACCACCGCCTCCGGCAAGGGCAATTTTGAGTTTACCGACGAAAACGGCTTCCTGTGCGACTTTATGGAAGGCCTGTCCATGAGCCGCGACAAAATGTACCTCATCGGCAGCCGCTACTATATGGACATTGTCCGCGCCATGATGGTCATGCCCGTCAACATCGACATGTATGAGTCCAAATACGGCGACATTTCCGAGTTCTATCAGGACATCATCGACGGCGAATGGACATGGGACTACCTGATGAAGGTGGCCAAAACCGTCTATAACGACAAGACAGGCGACGGCACCAGCATGGATGACATCCTCGGCTTCGTTGCCGAGACAAACGGCGGCATGGGCGCTTCGGGCATCATGTATTCCACCGCGCTTGAGATCGTCGACACGGAAGTGTTGAGCGACGGTTCCTATGCGTTCTCCTACAAGTCGGATAACCCGCAGCTCATCGCCATCTTTACCAAGATCGCCGAGGCCTTCTCGCAGGACGGTATCCTTGCCTGCCAAACCACGGGTGACCAGGTGGGCGCCATCCGCGATAAGTTTGCTTCCGGCACGCTGGTGTTCGGCGGCTGCATCATGATGGGCTCGGTGGAAGCCGAGACCTATCAGGCCATGGACCAGTCCTTCGGTCTGATCCCCATTCCCAAGATCAGCAACGATAACAATTATCAGTACAATACCCTCATTCACAATGTCGGCAAGTGCGGTGCCATCTCTCTGCATACCCAGCGCCCCGAAGCCATCTCGGCCTACATTCAGTACTGCACCGAAAACTCTGCCGAGCTGATGAACGAATACTACAACTACGCCATGAAGTACAAATACACCTCCGACGCCGGCACCGCGGAAATGCTGGATATGATCTATGACAACATCGTTTCCATCCGCGAAAAGGCGCTGGAAGACATCATCGGCGCACAGAACTCCGAGGCGGGTACCTACAAGTGGCACAGTCAGCTCATCTCCGACGCCAAGGACTTCAAGACCAACGCAGACCAGATCGGCACCGTGTATACCACCGCCATCCAGATCAAGCAGGCCGTGCTTGAAAACCTGCGCGAGACCTGGAAGAATCTGCCCTGACGATACAAGCCGGGGCGGTCTGCCAATCGGATGACGCTTCCGTAGGACGCCGGGCAACTGAATGCCTTTCGGCTGTATGTCCATATGCCCGACGGTCGGCAGTCCGGGTCCTTCCCGGATAAAAAGGGGCTGTTGCAAATGCGACAAATCTGCATTTGCAACAGCCCCTTTCCCGTGGCAACAAAGCGGAAGAAGCCGAAGCCCGGCAATCCTTCGGTCGGATGTTCTGCCCGTGCTTTTTCCATATTCATCTGTTTCGACAGAGCGACTGCGCGCGGCAATTCTCACATCCACGGGGCGGCATCACAATGCTTATACGGTTTCCGAGGTTTTGTGGCGCATTTGCGGATGTGCGGCAAAAAGCATCCGCATGGCTGCGAGATCATTGCGCTGCCTGAAGATGAAAAATTGTGTGGTTTCCGAATGGCAACGCTTGACGAAACCGCCTCGTTGTGCTACAATCTTTCAGCGGAGCTCGGGCGTCTTTGCCAGCATTTCTCCCACCAGTTGCCCGGCCTTTTCCGGCGGCTGTCCGGCCGCGCGGCGGCACCATTCGTTCTGCTCGGCAGGGGAGGCAATGGCAAAAGCCAGGCAGGCATCCGGCCTTTGCAGAAGGGCATCGGCCAACCCTGTGGGAATCTGCAGATCATCCTTCATTTTGGGACTCCTTTCTCGGCACAGTTGCCTTGCAGGCGCGTCCGACGGTATTGCCACCGAAAGACGGCCACGGCGGGTATGTACCGCAAATAGTATTGGCATACTGCCTTTGTGCCATAACAGGAAAGATTCCCCGCAAGACGACCAGCCGCTCCGATCCGGAAGCAGTACGGCGATGCGGCATCCGCCCGCTTACAAAAGCCGTCATTTGACCGAAAACAATAATAAACAAGAAAAGCAAAAATAAGAGTATGTTGACTTTTTTACCTTACTCACAGTTTCTCCGCGTGACAGGACATTTTGCGGTTTCGCAGAACGAAAACACCCGTTTTTGCGACCTTACCCCCGGCAATTTATTGCTTTGGGAAGACTACCTCTCTGTTTCATGCGCCGCAGAGGGTGACCGCGGATACCTGCGTTTCAACCGTCTGGACGGGCAGGTCTGCTTTCTGCCGGCTGACGGAAGTGTACTGCCGCAGGATCTGCCGCGTCTGACCGACGCCGCAGAGGCCCGGGGCGTGCCGCTGTGCCTGTTTCCGCTGGATGAACAGACGGCCACGGCACTTGCCGCCCGCCTCCCGGGGGCTGTGGCCGCGCCGGTACCGGGCACCGCAGACTATCTGTATGATGCCGAGGCGCTTTCCACCTTCCATGGCCACAAATACAACGGCCAGCGTAACCATGTCAACAAATTTCTGTCTCTGTATCCCGACTGGCAGTGTCTGCCGGCCGAAGAGGTGCCGCAGGAGCAGATCGCCGCTTTTTTGCATCAGTATTATGAGCTGTCGGTGGCGGGCGCGCCCGCGCACGAGGCCGAGCACAGCGTCAGTTGCCGCCTGCTTGCAGACCCCGCGCACGGCGGCCTTACGGCCGACGCGCTGGTGGCCGACGACCGCGTGGTGGCCGTGGCGCTGGGCGAAGTCGTGGGGGATACGCTCTATGTCCATGTGGAAAAGGCCCTGCGCGAAGTGCCGGGTGCCTATCAGATGATGGTGCAGCAGTTTGCCTGCCGTCACACGGGCGGAGTCGTGCGCTTTGTCAACCGCGAGGAAGACGACGGCAACCAAGGCCTGCGCACCGCCAAACTGGCCCTGCATCCGCTGGCCGTCCCCGAAAAATGGGCGGTCACGGTTGCCCATGCCTGACCGGTGCTTTGCCTGCGACACAGGTTCCATTCATATCGATGACAAGGGGGTGTCCGCTTTTGCGGACACCCCCTTTACAAAAGACAAATGATATGTTATACTTATGGTAAGATAAGGAAAGTAGCAGGGGGTGGTCATCAAACGGCATCGTACATCTCTGTGCAAATGTGTTGCAAATCGCGTCATTTTTTGGGGAGCAAAACCGTAATAGATATACCAGAATAGAATGATAAGGAGAACTGAAATGAAAAAAGCAATCAAATGTTGCAGCGCGATCGTTCTTGTCCTTTGTATGATGGTATGTTTGGCCGGATGTTTCACGACCGTTTACGAGGATGAAAAATGGAATCGGTTTGTCAAGCCCGGGTGGGCGAACAATGCGTTGACGGTGTATTCGATGGAAATCAGCGAAACAACATCGTTGCATTATGTGCCCGAATACAAATACGGCGAGTTTAAAAACGGCGATGTGACCATGCCCATCACGCTGCATTTATATAACGCATGGTCCGGAAATCCACGCAGATGCGTCAGAATCGATTTTCATGATGAGATCGGAAACAGATTGTGGTCGGTTGAACTGACCTTCCAAAAGAAATCGTTTGTGTGCGAAACGGTTGAGACAAGCGTGTCGGCGTATGGGTCGGCCGACCTGATGAATGAGCGGATGATGGGCGTTGATTTTGTGGGCAAAACGATCTGCAGAAGCTCCGACATCGTGAATGCGCACTGCTCGGTGCGGGACGGCGCGTTCAAACGGTTAGAGGCCCTCAAAGGGAAAACCATCTCTTGCCCTGACCTTGGTTTGTCGTTTGACTTTGACAGCGGCGTCGGCACCCTGCTCAAAAGCGGCGAAGAGATCGGCGCACACGCACAGTTTGGCCTGAACTCTTATACATATATGGCGTTGATCATCGAATGGGGCGGCTCAATGGGGATGACGGATGTGTATGAGTTGTTTGTGGATGATGGCGGCTTTTATATCAGCGGACTTTGGTTTGCGTTCCCGTTGACCCGGCTGGATATTGCGCCCATGTGAGAACGAAGACGCCCCGGCGAGTCACAGCCGCGTGATCTGCCGGGCGTCAAAACCGCGGTGCGCGCCGCCCGGCCGGCTTTCTATCCGCCGGCCGTCCCCGAAAAACGGGCGGTCACGGTTGCCCATGCCTGAAAGGCGGGTGCGCTTGAAGGGCAGGGAAGCTGCGGGCTTATTTGCGCGGCATCCCGACACAGAAAAATGCCTTTTTGACAATTCCGACAGGCGCAAAAAACCTTGCGGCGGGATTGACAAGGGGGCATTTTTGTTATATAATTGAGACGATATCTGTAGTTGCTTGCGTCGTGACGCAAAAAACAGATGCACCGAAAAAGCGAGGATGCCGGATGAGCCGGAACAGAATATGGACGGTCTCCGCAAAGGGGGGCGTTGGCAAATCCACGCTGTGCGTCAACCTGGCCAGAGCCATTGCGGCAATGGGACAGCGGGTGCTGCTGGTGGACCTGGACACCACCTGCCGCACGCTGGACATGCTTCTGGGGGTGGAGAACACAGCCATATATGACATTGCAGATGTGCTGCGCGGGCGCGTCAGCGCCGAAAAGGCGGCGGTGCGCTTGCCTCAGTCTGAAAATATGTTTTTGCTCTGTGGGACGGGCGACCTTGACCTGACTTTTTCCGCCGCCTGTCTGGACGGCGCGCTGGCCCTGGCCGAAAGGGAAATGGGCATCACCGTCACGCTGATAGACACCCACGCGCCCGACAGCAATGCCGCGGCTGTGGCGGCAACGGTGACAGACACGCTGGTGCCCACCACGCCCGACACGCTTTCTCTGCGTGCCGCCGAGGCCTGCGGGCTGTTTCTGCAAACCGTACATGCACCGCAGGTGCGGTTGGTCGTCAATCGGTTCCGCTGGGAAGACCCCCGCCAGCCGTCGCTGCGGGCGATGATCGACAGCGCGGGTATCCGTCTGATGGGGGTGATTCCCGACGACCCCGAAATGGCCGCCGCCCAGGAAAAGGGCGTGTTGGCAAAAGAGGCCGCAGACGACAATACGATCATGGCCTTCCGCAATATCGCCCTGCGGTTTTGCGGAGAAGTGGCACCCCTGTTTTCCGGATGCCGCGGCATCGACCGAAAGAAATACATCGGGTAAAGGCCCGGAGGCATCCTGCCGCGCCGCGGCCGCCCCGGACAATGACTGAATAAAGGAGAGTGAGAGAAATGGAGATTGCAATCATCGCGGACGACAGCAAAAAAGAATTGATGGCACAGTTCTGCATTGCGTACTGTGGCATTCTGAGCCGTCACCACCTGTGCGCCACTCGCATCACCGGAAAGTACATCCAGGACGCGACCGGTCTTGACATCGACATGATGATGAGCGGCAGTACCGGAGGCACAGAGCAAATGGCCTCCCGCATCTCACTCAACGAAATAGACATTCTGTTCTATTTCCGCGATACCGAACCGCAGGACCCCTATCTGCAACAGGATTTTGAGCTGCTGCGTATGTGCGACATCCAGAATATCCCGGTTGCCACCAACATCGCCACAGCCGAAGTGCTGGTCATGGCGCTGGACAACGGCATGCTGGATTGGCGTAACATTGTCAACCCGCGTTCCGAGTATAACCGTCGGCGCAAAAAGAGCTGAACGCGGCCCCTTGTGGCCTGCCTTGCCGTCGACAAGATAAAATCAAATAAATCAAACAGCACACGGTGCTTCCGCTTCGGGCAGGAAGTATCGTGTGCTGTTTAAGTTAAGGGCTGTTGCAAGTGCATTTTCGCATTTGCGACAGCCCCTTTTTTGTCATAAAAGACGCGCGACAGATGCCATACAGAGCGACAAATGGCCCGATGGTCTTGCAGCATTGCTTTACGGAAATGTCGGGGAGGGGTGCTTTTGCTTCTTTGCGCATTGCAACGCCTCCTTGCGGGAAAATGGCCTTACGGTTCGGCTACGGCGTTTTTGTAGCTGAGCAGAATATGGTTGACGGCGAACAGAACGGCGAAAACAAGCAGGGGAATGTATGCCAGCATGATGCCGCAAAACAAAAACACAGCTGACGGAAGAATGGAAAGCGACAAAGCCCGCAGCCGTCCTTTTCTGTTCCAACACAACCACCAGAAAAACAGATACACCAGGCACAACGCGCCGTTGACGGCCAGGTACACGGTGCGCGCACCCTCAAACCAGAAATGCGCCCCTGCGTGTGGAAGGTGGAAGATCATCAGCGCAAAACAGCCGTATCTGCCGACCTGCTCCAAGATCTCGACGGTTTTGTTTTGCCAGGCATTTGCGAAGCCCTCTTTGTGTGTTGCGGCAAAGAGGATGTTGGGGACCATGATGACAGCCATGATGGCCAGGCCGTAATAGTTGAACCAACTCATAACCGATGCCGTCACTCCTTTCTTGATGGCCTTA
>CAMGGT010000007.1 GCA_946055715.1 uncultured Clostridia bacterium
TTTTCCTTATTCTTCTCGTCGGGGAAGAAAGCAAGCGCTGCTTCGCAGAAGGCGATGATGTCTGCATCGGTGATGGCACCCTTGACCTGTGCCGCGTCTTTGACGCTGTTTTCAAGGTCGCTCCAGCCCTCTTCCTTCACCAGCCCCAACAGGACGGTGTAGGTGGAGTAGCAGGTGGCAAGTTTGGACTTTTTCGTGTTGCCGATCTTGGCGGCAAGCGCATTGTATTCCCGGTAGTAGGCCACTTCTTTTTCTTTGCTGTCCTTGTCCTGCAGGTAAGCCGTCATGGCGTCAAGGAAGTCTTTGATGTCTTCCTTTTTGAGGCCTGTGTCTTTGTTGGTCAGGGCATTGACGGCGTTCTCATAGGCGGTGTAGGCTTTCTTGGCGGCTTCAACACCGGAAAGTGCTTTCAGGGCGTCCAGCTTGGTGGCATAGGTGTCATAGGCGGTCTTGGCCGTCTTGAGGTTGGAGGCATCTGCACGGTCGGTGAAAGCGGAAAGGCCGGAAATGTTGGTGTAAGACACCTCCACATTGTACACACCCACGGGGATGACATGGTAGATGACGGTCTTGTCCTTCAGCTCATTGCCGTAGATGTCCTTTTCTGTGCTGTCTTCGGGGTAGGTGTATGACACATCGGTGAAGTCGGCGGCCTTGACGATGTTCTCGTCTTCCGCATTGGGGTCGTTGGGCATGACGGCAGTAACGGTATAGGTGTGCTTGATGACCTTCACATAATAGGTGGTTTCGGGCACCAGGGTGCTGTTGTCTTCGATGGCGTTTTTGCAGGCGGCATCATTGTAGACGGTGCCGGCTCTGAGCGCCGGGTCATCGAGGATCTTTTGACCGGTATAGGCGATGCTTTCGATATTGCCGGAGTCGCCGGTCTTCAGGCCTGTCTTGGCCAGGATGGTGGCCAGCACGCCGCTGTCAAGGTTTTCGGTGGTGCCGGACTTTTTGACGGGATCTGCTGCCGTGCCGTCGGTGTGCAGATACCAGGTCAGTGTCTGGTCGGAAGAGTTCTTGGCGGTGACGGTGATGAACATATACTCGCCCGCGGCATGCGCGTGCTTGCTGTTATAGGCGGTGCGGGCCACCCAGTCCACCTTGACGGAGGAGTAAGTATCGCTGCCGGTGATCTCCTGCCCGATGGGGGTGGAGAGAATGGTATTGCCGAATTTGTTCACGGCATCGGCCGCATTCAGATACATTTCGGACGTGACCTTCTTCTCCGCTTCGGTGTCGGTCGCCTTCACCGTATAGGTCACAAACAGGATGTCGGTGGCGTCCGGCAGGCCGGAGGTGACGGTATTGTAGGACTTGGGCTTCTGGGTGAGGGCGTCACCGAACACCGCGATCCACTTGCTGTCGGAGCCGAGCTGCACCTTGGTGGGCTTGGACGGGTTCATGGTGTCGGGGGAGGTGATGACCTTGCCGTCTGCATCCGTTCCGTAATACACAACAGACACGATGTCATAGTTGTCGGGGATGATGGTCGTGCTGATGTCAGAGGATGCCTTGGTTGCAAGCAGGGAGGCGATCTTGTGCTGGATGTCCTCATCGGTGGCGGCAACAGGCAGGGTGATGGAAGAAATATCGATGGGCGTGTAGTCGGCCGTCACAAGGCCGGGCGCCTTCTTGGCGTAGTCGTACGTTTTGCCGTCTGTGCTGAAAGCGGCAAAGAAAATGGCCGCGCCAATCAGCAGCAGCGCAATTGCGCCGTACAGATAAACTTTTTTCATCTTCATAGAACTGACCTCATTCCATAGTATTTCTCGTTATCGCCTACGGGGAGCCGGATGAGGGCCTCCCGCATAGGAAGTCTTTTTACATTATACCATAAATATCGAAAAATGCAATCGTTTTTTTGCTTTTTCTCTCAAATCTTTTTCAAATCTTTATATTGTCCGAATTTTGCCTTTTGCCGGGGGTGTCTGCCGCCCTTGGAACGGCTGAATTTGCCGCGTCGAAGGTGGTATTGTATCAATAAAAATCGTCCTCATCAAACGCAACCCCCTGCGAAAGTGCCTCAAACAGGGAGGTCAGCTTGTTGACCTCGGAAGTATTGACCACAAAAACGGCAGACTCGGAATTGGCGGAGCCGGCCTCTTCGGCCGCCGAAGAGGGGAAGCTGCGCAGGCGCACCACCGCGCGGCGGGCACTGTAGACAAAGAATTCGTAGGTATACACGCGGCCGTCCGTCAGGGTGACGGTCATGCGGCTGACGCAGGCATCCGGGTCTGCAAGCAAGGCGCCCATGGCCACGTCATCCAGGTCCTCTGCGGCCTCGCCGACATAGTACATACTGTAAAGAGAAGTGAGCAGATGCCGGAAGTAGTACACCCCCATCTCGTCCACGCCGTCGCGGCCGGTATGGCCTGCGGCGGCATAGATGTCGTCGAGGTTGCACAGCCCTTCGGAGATGACTTCCGTGACATAGTGCCTGTCTCCCTCCACCGTCACCGCCCGGCCGGGCGCGGGAAGGATCAGCCCCGTGTCGTCAAGATAGGTCTTTGTTCGGGTGCGCCCCGCCAGATAGGCAACATACAGGCGGCTGACGGGGTCTGTGCCCGAGGCCGTGGTGTAGTTATCGTCGGTGGAGAGCCAGAAGGTGTGGGTGCCTTTTTTGTCGGAATAGAAGGTGCTGTAGGAGATCGAGCGCAGGTTGGAGGCGGCCACCATCAGCAGGTTGCCCCTTGACCAGCGGCCCAGCACATCCCATTCCACAAAGTCGAACAGGGCAGCGTCCACCCGCACCACCGTGCCGAACAGCGAAGAGGCGGCATAGCGGTGACCCTCCTTTTCGTCGCTGATAAACAGCTCAAAGGTCAGGGCGGCCTTGTAGGACAGGTTGCCCTCGCTGTCGGCGGTGACACCGTACGGCAGGGTGTAGGTGACGCGGTGAGACAGCAGGCCGTATTCTTCCAGCAACTCGGGCGTCAGCCGCCCACCGTTGCCCACGGCCACCGTCTCCATATCCGACCAGTCGATGCCGGTCGAGGCCTGCTGTGCCTGGTCGATGCCCGCAAGGCCCGAGAGGATCTGCAGCACCCCCACCGAGGCGCTGTAATCTATGCCGTATGCTTTGAGCTGCGCGGGGGATTTGATGGTGTAGATGCTCTCACCCAGAAAAATGTCTTTTTGCCCGTCCCCCACAAAGGCATAGTAGCCAAACGACACATCCGTCGCCCAGGCCACGGCACCTTCCACCGTGACATCCTCATACAGGATGTCGTCCTCTGTGTCGGGGGTGCCTTTGTCTGCCCGCAATGTCAGACCCGTGTCGCCCACAGAGGCGCGCAGCAGCCGCTCCGTCATGCTGTCGGTGGGGTCGGAGAGCAGAAGCAAGCCCTTTGCCCGGCCACCCCCGCTTTGGTAGGAGAAGGTAACAAGGTCACCCTCCGACAGGGCCGCGCCCGGCGCACGCACAGAGCCGGACTGCACCGCCATGTGCGGGGTGTAGAGCGGGTCATAGGCGCTGGAGGCATCGGTGAGCAGGCGGGGCTTGACATAAAAGGAAATGTCGCGGTGGACAAGAAGCGAATAGTCAATGTCTGCATAAGGGGTGGAAACGGTCTTGACGGCATACACCACGCCTCGCCCTTCCAGCCGCAGATAATACCCGCTGTTGTCCGGCAGGGCGCGCCCCACATACACCCGGCGCACGCGCTCGGGCGAGGGGTCGGCCGTGGGCACGAGCCGATCCGTCCCGCCGACATAGACGGCGGCGGGGTCATAGGCATAGCCGCTTTGCGGGTCGTAGGTCACACCGCCGACATGATAGTAAGCGTCGGTCGAGGGGTCATAATAGTACAGGTCTTCGCCGCTTCCGCCCACAAGGGAGCAGATATACCGTCCCTCTTTATCGGTGAGATACGGCGTGACCTCAAACCAGGGGGCGTCGTCTTCTTCTGCCAGTCCGTAGCGGTGGAGCGCCCTCTCGACATCCGCGGCATCTTCCGTTGCCTCGTCCCAGAGATACACCCGCTCGTCAAACAGGATGGAGCCGACAGCCGAGAGCATGGCGGGGATGCGCCCCTGCCCGTCATAGAGCGAGGTGTAATCAAACGACTCATACATGTCGCCCGCCGCGGGTTGGTAAAAGACGGGGGTGGCACCCTCGTCATAGGTGCCGTTTTCGTAGGTGCCCAGAAGAAAGTAGTTCTGCCCTGCCCGCTGGTGGTGATAGAACAGATATTCTTCCCCGTGGGCATTGTGAACCACCACCTGAAAGACATCCGCATAGCCCAGATTCTCATAGAGGGTGGCCATGTTGGGATAGACCTTGTCGCCATAGCGATAGTAGGCCTCCCCCTCCAGCAGTTCCACAGGTGGCTCCGACTGCCCTTGTGAGAAGTGGTTGACCAGCGGGCGCACCACCGCAAAATAGAGCAGGGCCATGCCTGCTACCGCGCACAGGAGGATGAGGGCGGTTTTGGTTCGTTTTTTCATATGTTTGATGCTGTTTTTCATGCTTGGCTCCTTCAGCGACGGCGGCGACGGCAGACGACCCAACCGCAGACGGCGGTGGCCGGAACGGGTACTGCCACCACCAGCACGGCAAAGACGGTGCGCGCCGTTGCCGTCAGGGGGGGAAAGGTCTTTTTGCGGCCGCTTGCGAGGGTGACTTCTGTGGCCTTCTGATACATTTCGGAATAGACCAGCGGCTTGCCGCCCATTCTGGAAGAGTTCAGCGATGTGCCGCCCAGTTCCATGCCGGCATACTCGTCTGTGCGGCTGAGATAGCGCACCAGCGCAAAGGTGACATCATAGTTGGCAAAGGAGGTCTGGGTGAGCCACGCATCCGAGATCATGTCGGGCGAGGCACAGCCGAACACATAGCTGTAATAGGAGTTGCCGGTGACGCCGTCCAGCCGCAGGCGGGTAGACAGCATGGAGGTGTGATAGCGGGCGGAGGAGAGGGAAAGCAGGCCGCCGGTCCCGGGGTCATAGGCACGCGCGCCCGCCGTGGTGGAAAGAAAGGCGCTGCAATAGGCCTCCACGCCCGATGTGGTGGAGGTGGCTGCCTCGTAGGTCTTCCACGCGGCAGACACCGCCCCGCTGTCTGGCACCACCACGCGCGGCGGCGTGGACAGGGAGGCAATGCTCTCGTAGATGCCATAGCTCATCTCCAGCTCGCCCGTGTTATAGTCGGCCAGTATGCGGTCGTCTGTGCCGAGACATTGGGTGCCGTCCCGCACTTGCATCGGCTCAAAGCAGATGCCCCATTGCTTCATCAGGGCTTCCAGTTCGGGCAGGTGGCGGTCGGGGGATTTGAAGACCATCAAAGCCCCGCTTCGGGCGGAAAGGTAGGTTTGCAGATAGTCGGTGGGGCTGTTTGCCGCAAAGGCATAGATGTCGGGGTCGGTATAGTCGTGCTGTGGGTCGCAGATGACCAGCAGCGCACAGTCCGAGGGCACCTCGGTGGCCTCGGAGAGGTCAAGATAATCCACCGTCAGTCCCTCGTCGCACAAAAGCCCGTAGAAGGCAGAGAGGGTGGGGTCGCTTTGGGCGAGCAGGTCGGCGTGCGCCGTATCCTCCTCCGGCACATAATATCGCTCTCCGTAGCCGTAGGCGAAATACGCCTTGGGGTGCGAGAGGGCAGACACCGACAGCATGGCGGTGGCCAGCTTGTATTCGCCGTTGAAGGACCAGTAGCGGGTGCTGTCTCCGTCGGAGGAGACGGTATAGAAAGAATCGGCGGTATACACGCGATAGCGCGCGCCGCAGGAGACGATCACATGTTCGGCCGTGAGGGTGGAGGCAGAAGTGGTGCGGTACTGATAGACCGCGGTGGGGTTGCGGTTGATGTCCACCGCCTTGACCGTGATGCGGGAGGTATAGCGCTCCAGTTGCCGCGCCAGGATATATACATAGCGCAGTGCCTCGTTGCCCAGCAGGCGGTCGGGCGCATCACAGAAGGTGACGGTGATGTCGCCCTGCAGGCGGTCGCAGAGGGCATACATCTCGTCGCTTGGGGTATACAGCCCCTCGGGGGTCAGGTCGGGATAGACGACCGCCGCCTGCAGCAGCGCCGCAAGGCCGAGGCAGAGCGCCAGCACCAACAGCACCGCAAGCACGGAAAGCAGAATGCCCCATTTGCCGCGCCACAGGGCACGCCATCGTTTTTTTGCATCTGACATGTCAGCCCTCCTTTCTACCGCCCACGGCGGCGGCGCAGTATCACAAAGCTCACGGCCGCCACCGCCAGGGTGGGCAGACCGACCACGGCCAGTGCCCACAGCCGGGCCTCACGCACGGTGAGGTCACGCAGAAGGGTGGAGCCGACCCTGAGCTTGGTGGCGCCCAGCGGTGTGGCCTGCCCTCTGTAGCGGGAGAGCAGTGCATACAAGAATGATGTGTTGCCGTATTCGTCACTTCCCAGTGCGTCGCGTGCGCCCAGATAGTAGCTGGTGCAGACAGACATGCCCCCCGCGCGACCGGAAGCCGGCGCATCCGTGACCGAAACACCTGCCACCGCATAGTTGCCCTCGGCAGACAGTTGCCTGTCGCCGAAATAGGTGGCGGCGGTGGCGGAGGTGCGCAACAGCGGCGCGGCCGTCTTGCCCTCGGCCTCCGAGACAGAGAGGGCGGCGGCTTCCCGCAGGATGATGCGGGAGGTGTTATATGGCTGTGCCGTCTGCCGCAGGGCCTGTGCCTCTTCGTTTTCGGCATAGGCCACCACCAGCGTATAGCCGTCGGAGGTGACGGAGGCGGCATTGTCGCGGATGATGGCGGGCACCGGCGACATGCCCCACTCGGCCATCAGCGCAAAGAGGTTGGGCAGCTTGCATTGCCCCTCCCCGTCCCAGCAGGCCAGCGGGTCCAGAAAGATCATCACAAAGCCGCCCGCCTCCATATAGGCACGGAGCTTTTCGATCTCGGCCTCCACGCCGGTGCCGCCTCGGTAAAAGTCGTAGGTCGGATTGGAGATGACAAAGATGCCGCCTGTGTCCTCCGGGGTCTGTGACAGAAGGTCGATGGGGGTCAGCTCATACCCGGCGCAGACCAGCAGGTCATACAGCCCCGTGCCGGCGCTTTCGCCGTGGCTTTGGGTGATGTAGGCCTTGGGGTGGGTGTCCGAGAGGGCATAGAGGATCATGCCCGTCATCACCTCTTCGCCCCGGTAGGCCTCGATGGAATTGTTATCGTCCAGCACAAAGAAGGAGGGCATGGAAAGCACCGTGTGGGACAGCGGTCCCGCCACGATCACCGATTCCCGCCCGACGGTATAGGCCTCCACGGGGGTATAGGTGCCTGTCTGCTCATCCTTTTGCAGAACATAGCGATAGTCGTCTACCTCGTCCGGGCGGGCGACGGCGTTGACGGCCCGCACAGACAGAAAGTCAAACGCATCGTCAAGCTGTCGGGCGGTCTCGCGCACCAACCGGTAGACCGGGTCGTCCTGCAGGGCATCTTCCGGCATGCAGAAGATGATCTCCACCTCGTCCCCCGCCTCGTTTGCGGCGGCGATGCCGTCTTTGACCCCTTGCCCTATTGTGTGTTCTAATTTCGTTTCGGCATACAGATACAGCGAAAAGGTCTCTGTCAGCGCGTAAAAGGCCATATTGAGCAATGCCGCAAGCAGCAGCACGCACACCACCGTCAATGTACCGGCATGCTTTTCGCCCCACGCGCGGGGCGTGTGTTTTTGTCGCATTCTTGTCACCTCGTCAGGTGCGAAGCCGGCGGTCGTATACCCGCACGGTCAGAAACAGAAAGACGCCGGCGATCGACAGATAGTAGACCAGCGCCGCCGGGTCAAACACCCCCTGCGTGAAGTTGCGGAAGCGGGAAAAGACCGACAGGCCGCTGAGGATGAAGCGCAGCCAGTAAACGGGGATGTAGTCGTTGAGCAGACTGACGGCTAAAAACAGCAGCAGGATGCCCACCGTGCCCACGGCGGCGGCCAGCTGGTTTTCGGTGAGGGCAGAGACAAACAGCCCCACCGCGATAAAGGCCATGCCCACCAGCAGCAGCGCAAACAGGTCGCCCAGCAACACCGCCACCTTCACCTCGCCATAGCGGAACAGGATCAGAAAGGCCAGCGAGCAGACCGCAAGGCAGGCGGCAAACAGGGTCAGCGCGGCAAAGAATTTGCCCAGCACCACGCCGGTGAGCCGCACGGGGGCGGTCAGCCAGATCTGCTCTGTCTTCTGGCGGCGCTCTTCGCTGAAGGCCTTCATGGTCAGCAGCGGCAACAGTACCGCGAGAAACAGCAGCATATAAGTGAAGTATGCCGTCAGGTCGGCAGAAAGCGAAAACAGGGTGGTATAGGCAAACACCGCCCCCGACAAAAGAAAGAAGATGCCCATAAAGGCATACCCGATGGGGGAGGTGAGGTACGCTTTCAGTTCGCGCTTATAGATGGCTTTCATGTATTTTTGGTTTCCTTTCGGCAGATTCGGCAAGGGGGGGCAGACTGTCAAGCATCACAGGGATCACAAGCAGTAAAAGGACATGGCATGCACATGTGCAAGGGATCTCGATGCTTTGAAAAGCCCGACGGAGCCACGCAGAGGCGCGTTTTCAAAAACGGCCGATGCCGGGCGTCGTCGGAAGAAAGCGAAAAGCGTCAGGCGTGGCCGTCGGAGTTGTCCACCAGGCGGATGAAGACAGATTCCAGGTCCCCCCCGCCGGACACGGCCGACAGAATGGGGTAGCCGGCTTTGGCGCAGGCGTAGTAGACCGCCTTGCGGCAGTCTGCCCCCGGTGCAAAGGTCAGCCGGAAGATGCCCGCCTCGCCGTCATATTCTCCGGTGAAGGCGGCCTCTTTGACCCCCGGCACCCGCCGCAGCAACGGCAGCACATCCTTCTGCGGGCCGATGATGCCATAGCGGTAGCAGATGCCGTCCTCGATCATGCGGGTGAGGGTGTCGGTCTGCTCGTCGGCGATCAGCTTGCCGCGGTTGATGATCAACACCCGATTGCAGACGGCCTGCACCTCCGCCAGAATGTGGGTGGAGAGCAGCACCGTATGGCGGCGCGAGAGGGTGCGGATGAGCGCGCGCACCTCAATGATCTGCTTGGGGTCAAGGCCGACGGTCGGCTCGTCCAGGATGACAAGCCCGGGGTCGCCGATGAGTGCCTGGGCAATGCCCACACGCTGGCGGTAGCCCTTTGAGAGTTGGGAGATCAGGCGGCAGAACACATCCCCGATACGCACCAGCTCGCAGATCTCCGCCAGGTGGGCATCCCGCGGCAGATCGCACCCCTTCAGCTCATACACAAAGCGCAGGTATTCTCCCACGGTCATGTCCGGGTACAGTGGCGGCTGTTCGGGCAGGTAGCCCAGCATGCGCTTGGCTTTCAGCGGTTCTTCCCGCATATCCGCCCCGCCGACGAAGACCTCGCCGCAGGTGGCAGACAGGCAACCGGTGAGAATGTTCATAGCGGTGCTTTTCCCGGCACCGTTGGGGCCGAGAAGCCCCACCACCTCGCCTTTGCCCACCGAAAAACTGATGTCGTCCAGCGCGCAAAAAGTGCCGTAGTGTTTTGTCAGATGTTTTACTTCAATCATTCTGCATCCGGCGGGTCGTCCGCCGCCCTTTCCGTTTGTCTGCTTGTCCGTTTGTCTTCATGGCGGCAACGGGTAGCGCCCGCGCCGCAGATGCCGGAAGTCGGCCTCACCTCGTCTCCCGAGATCCGCTCTCCCAATCCCCCGAAAACCAACCGTCGCCATGCCGGGCGGCCGACGATCCAACGGGCGCCGGCGTCAAGGCAACAAAAGCCGGACATCCGGCCGAGCGGGTGAGAGCGTAACCCCGACGAGGGGACAGAGACAAACGAAGAAAACGAGCTATATAAAATGGAACATGTAATAATAGATGGGATGTGACAGATATTGTAGCATTGAAATATGAATAAAATATGAATAAAATAATGCTTATCTGCCAACGCTGTGTAAAGAATACGGAAACGGAGGAAAAACGCGCCTTTGCACAAAAGAGCGGAAGGGGGCATTCCGCAAGCGCATGACGGTCTGCGCGGCGAAAGCGCCTTCATCTTTGATGTATATAATTATTTACATTGTCAGAGAATGCATGGTCTTGCAGGCAGGCGAGCGTCAAGCTGAAAGCGGGCATTTCTCGCGGCCGGCGCGAGTAAAGCAGCAAAAATGTCGCGGTCGGCGCGAGTAAAACGGCATTTCGTGGGTGGCAGGGTGTGATACCGCTTCCGGTGGGCACGCAGAGAGAACCGGCCGCGCGGCGGGAAGGATCAAGCGTATTTTTCGGCGCGCATCGCTTCTGCAAAGCGTGATTGCTTTGTCTTCCCGCATTTCATGCGTTCTGCACTCATGCCGTCTCTCCGGCTGTCGCAGATTTGTAAACAACACATTGCAAAGTCGATTATTTCGATAATTATGAAGGGGTTTCCTTTATTTTTTATCAATTTGGATCGTCATTCTGTGCTCTGTCTGCGGCAGGTTCGCGGCTTTATATCGTGTCATTAAGCTTTTTGGAAAAAATCGACGCTCTTTTGCCTTTTGAAGCCGGCGCTCGGGCACAAGCCGTGCGCTTTGCGGGCGGCGACGCATTAGCCCCCGCTTGTTTTGCGCTGTTTTGAGGGGGTTTTTCTGTTTTTCTTTCCATTTGGTACAACGATTTCCTTTGCTTCCTGTAATTTTGCAATGCTTTTTCTTCCGCATTCCTGTATAATGGAAGCAAAATCAAGTGATCGCGCCTTATGCGTGAGTTAAATGACAGGAGTTGATCTTTTTGCGCATCAAAGACATTCTCGCCCACCCTCTATACATACCCGCCTTCCGCTTTTTGCTGTTTGGCGTTACGCTTTGCCTTTCTGCACTGGCAGGGGTGCTGTTTCTGTGGTTTTCAGGTAGCGGCACGGGTGCCGTCTGGGTCAACCGCCATTTCAAGGAGGCCGTGTCCACTGTGCTGTTCTGTTTTGATCTTTCACTTGGCATTGCCCTGCTCTGCGATTACAGCCATATGCAAAATGAAGAGAACCGCAACCGCCCTGACAACTGATGCCCCCTCGGCCGTGCATTGACAAGCCGCACGCTGTGTGCTATACTTTGTTTGACCGGCCGCAATCTGACACCGCCTTTTTCTTATTTCTTTATGCTTGATGCGGCGCGTCGGTCTTTGTTTTGCCGCTGCACGGCAAAAGAGAAAGAGGAGACACCCCAAATGAAAGAAAAGCTGGCCAACTTCTGGTACTATCACAAATGGCACATCCTTGTCGCCGTATTTCTGGTTGCGGTCATTGTTGTCTGCACGGTGCAGACCTGCCGCCACACGGGGCATGATTACACCCTGATGTACGCCGGACCGAAGACCCTGGCCACCCCGGAGGTCAGCGCACTCTGCGCCACCGTCTCCGACATTGCCGCAAAAGCGGAAGGCGCAGAAAAGACCGCAGAACTGCACCACTACCCTGTGAACCTTGAGCCGGGCCACGCCTCGGGCGGCGAGACCTATCAGAATCTGGAGAATTTCGACAACGAGATCCTGGCCGGCCAGGCCATCATCCTGCTGATCAGTCCTGCCCTTTATAACCGCGTCATCGAGAGCAACGGAGGACTCTTGCCGCTGGATGCATACATCCCCGCCGACACCGACCCCGCCGCATTTTATGACGACACGCACTATGCGCTGAAGCTCTCCTCGCTTGACCTTTACACCACGCCGGGCTTTTCTGCTCTGCCGGAAGATACCCTGCTCTGCCTGCGCACCTCCGTTTCGGTGACGGGACTGTTCCAAAGAAAGAAGAGCGAAGAGGCCCACCTCGCCCATCAACGCCTGTTTTACGCCTTGGTCGACCGGGAAACGGAGCCGCAGACCTCCGACCAATGACCCCCGCCACCGCATCCCGCCCCGCCGAAGAAAGGCGGGACGCTTTTCTTTTGCGGTCGAGAGAAGGCGCGAAGGTCTGAAATTGGCTTGAACGGTTTATAAGACCCGGCTCGCATAGTCGAGTTTTCTTTTGCAAATCTTAAACAACTTGACTTTTTATTATTGTTTTGATAGAATTGACTCACCGATAAATAGGAATTTGACGGAAGATACAATACAGATGCAAAATTTTGGTTTGTCAATGTTATGGTTTTGGGTATGCTATATAATCGTTACCATCGTCGGTATAATTC
>CAMGGT010000008.1 GCA_946055715.1 uncultured Clostridia bacterium
GCGCAGATCCGCCGCAGTTATCCCTACATCACCTTTACGCTGGCACCCGGCACCCTGCACGAAATGCCGCAAATGGTGCTGTATGCTTTGCAGAACCGCCTGGGACAAAAGGTGGCGCGCCGCCATTTTTCGCTGGAACAGCAGACTGACACGGTGACCGAGGGCCTGCCCGTCTGCCGTGGGGAACGCCACCGCGCATGGGTGCCCATCATGTATGGGTGCAACAACTTCTGCACCTACTGTATCGTGCCCTATGTCAGAGGGCGGGAACGCAGCCGCGCCTCCGGTGAGATCATCCGCGAGGTCAAAGAACTGGTCGACGGCGGCGTGCGGGAGATCACACTGCTGGGGCAGAATGTCAACTCCTACCGGGGAGATGTGGACTTCGCCACCCTGCTGTCCCGCCTGGCAGAGCTTGAAGGTGATTTTCTGCTTCACTTCATGACCTCCCACCCGAAGGACGTGCCGGACGAGCTGATACAGGTGATGGCAGACCATCCGGATCACATTGCCCCCCGCTTTCACCTGCCCCTGCAAAGCGGCTCCGACCGCATTCTTACCGCCATGAACCGCCGCTATACCGCACAGCGCTACCTCGGCATCGTGGACCGCCTGCGCGCCGCCATGCCTCACATCTCGCTGACCACCGACATCATCGTGGGCTTTCCGGGCGAGACGGAAGAGGACTTTGCCCAGACGCTGGAGGTGCTTGGCCGCGTGCAGTTTGATATGGTATATGCGTTCGTATACTCTCCGCGCAAGGGCACTGCGGCCGCCGAAATGCCGGACCAGGTGCCGGACGACGAAAAAAAGAGCCGCATGAACCGCCTGCTTTCCCTGCAGGGCGACATTTCGCTTGCCTGCGCCAAACGCTTTGAAGGGCAGACGGTGCGCGTGCTGGTGGACGGCCCCGCCAAAACCGGGGAGCATATGTACAGCGGGCGGACGGCGCAGAACCGTCTTGTCCATTTTCCCTCGGAGGCAGACCTCACCGGGCAGTATGTCCGGGTCAGAGTAGACCGCGCCGACGCCTTTGCCCTGTACGGCACGGTGACAGAATAACCCAACACAACGAAGAAGAACAAGAAAGAGATACAAAAATGAACGTAATGGCACTGACGCACATGCTTGCCCAAAGCATCAAAGAAACGCCCCAACTGCAAACCTACTTTGCCGCCAAGGCCGCCTATGAGGCCGATGCGGCGTTGCAGGAGCAGCTGTTTGAATATGAAACACAGCGCAAGATCCTGGGTCAGGAGTTTGCCCGCCCGGTGGAAGAACAGCACCCGGAGCTGATCTCCGCCATCCGCGACCGCATTGCCGCCCTGGCCGCCGTGATCGTGGAAAACCAGGTGTACAAAGACCATGAAGAGGCCAAACGCGCCGTCAACGACCTGATGGGGCAGGTCAACGCCGAGATCAGCCGCGATGTCTTCGGCATCACGCCCTCCTCCTGCACCCACGACTGCGCAAGCTGTTCCGGCTGTGCTTCCCGGGCACAGGAAGACGGAGAGTAAGACGGGAGATCTGAAAAGAAAGGACTGTGCAGACAATGGCCCTGATCATCGAGCATCTCTCTGACCTTGCAAACGAAACGCCCATGATGGCACAGTACCGCGAGGTCAAAAACCGGTATAAGGACTATATTCTCCTGTATCGGCTGGGGGACTTCTATGAAATGTTCTTTGAAGACGCGCTGACGGCCTCCCGCGTGCTGGAACTGACCCTGACAGGGCGCGACTGCGGCAACGGTTGCCGCGCCGCCATGTGCGGCGTGCCCTTTCACAAGGTGGACGAGTACATCGGCCGCCTGGTAGAAAAGGGATACAAGGCCGCCATCTGCGAGCAGACGGAAGACCCCGCCGTCGCCACGGGACTGGTCAAGCGGGGGGTCATCCGCGTGGTCACACCCGGAACGGTCACAGACGATGTGGTGCTGGAAAGCAACTGCAACAACTACCTGGCCGCCATTTGCCTTTCGGGCGCGCTTCCGGCTGTTGCCTTTGCCGACATTTCCACCGGGCAGGTGTATGCCACGGTTGCCACCTCCCGCGAGGAGGCCATGCGCCAGCTGGAAACGGAACTGGGCACCTATGCGCCCAAGGAGGCCATTCTGGACCTGCCGGCCGCCGCTTGCCGCGACCTGTGCGACTTCCTCACCCTGCGTTGCGCCTCCATGATCACCGATGGGCGGCCGGATCTGTTTGACCCCGCGGCGGCGGCAAAAGACGCGCGCGCCTGCTTCGGAGAAGAGGCGGAAAAGCGCCTGTCCGACCCCTCTGTACTGATGGCCACAGGGGCCGTTCTGGCCTATATCCGCGAGACACAGATGGTGGACCCCACCTTCATGCGGGAACTGCATATCTATGTCGGGGGGCAGTATGTGGAGCTGGACCTTTCCACCCTGCGCAACCTGGAGTTGACAGAATCCATGCGGGACCGCGACAAACACGGCACCCTGCTGTGGGTGCTGGACCGCACCGCCACCTCCATGGGGGCGCGTGCCCTTAGGTCGTGGATCCGCCAGCCCCTGCGGGATGTGGCCGCCATCCGTGCCCGTCAGAGCGGCGTTTCGGAGCTATATGCCGATTTTCTGCGCAGAGAAGAGTTGCGGGATGCGCTTTCCGGCATTCTGGACATTGAGCGACTGACGGCAAAGGCCGTCTACGGCTCTGCCAACGCACGGGATCTGCGCTCTCTGTGCGAGTCCATCAAACCCCTGCCGGACATCCGGGCACTGCTTGCCAATGCCTCCAGCCGCACGCTCAAACAGATCTGTGACGGCATTGACCCCATGAAGGATCTGTGCGAGCTGCTTGACCGCGCCCTTGTGGACGCCCCGCCCCTGACCGTGCGGGAAGGGGAGATGATCCGCGAGGGATACAGCGAGGATGTGGACAAGCTTCGCTCCGTCAAAGACAACGGCCAGGCGTGGATGAAGCAGATCGAAGCGCAGGAGATCGAGCGCACGGGCATCCGCAACCTGCGCGTGGGGTATAACCGTGTGTTCGGGTACTATATCGAGGTCACCAAATCCCAGGTCGACCAGGTGCCCGACACTTACATACGCAAGCAGACCCTGACGGGCTGTGAGCGGTATATCACGCAGGAACTCAAAGAAATGGAAGCAACGGTGCTGGGCGCGGGCGATCGCCTGTGCGCCTTGGAATACGAGCTGTTTTCAGAATTGCGCCGCCATGTGACGGACGCCGCCGCACGCCTGCAACAGACCGCGGCACAACTGGCCGCTTTGGACGTTCTGTGCAGCTTTGCCGAGGTGTCGGCGAAAAACAACTATGTCTGCCCCGAGGTGGATATGTCCGAGATCATCGAGATCAAAGACGGCCGTCATCCCGTGGTGGAAAAGTTCATGACCGACACCTACTTTGTGCCCAACGACACACAGCTTGACACGGGTGCCCACCGCATGATGCTCATCACCGGCCCCAACATGGCGGGCAAATCCACCTATATGCGGCAGGTGGCGCTGATCGTGCTGATGGCGCAGATCGGCTCCTTTGTGCCCGCATCGGAAGCGCGCATCGGGGTGGTGGACCGCGTCTTCACCCGCGTTGGCGCCTCTGATGACCTGGCTTCCGGCCAGTCTACCTTTATGCTGGAGATGAACGAGGTGGCCAACATTCTTCGCTTTGCCACCCGCCGCTCGCTTGTCGTCTATGACGAGGTGGGGCGGGGCACCAGCACCTATGACGGCATGAGCATCGCCCGTGCAGTGGTGGAATACACCGCCTCCCGCAAGATCGGCGCGCGCTGTATGTTCGCCACCCACTACCATGAGCTGACCGCCATGGAGGGGGAATATGAGGGTGTGGTCAACTTTCATGTCGCCGCCAAAAAGCGCGGGGACGACATTGTGTTTCTGCGCAAGATCGTGCGCGGTGCTACCGACGACAGCTATGGCATCGAGGTGGCCAAACTGGCAGGCGTGCCCGCAGAGGTCGTCCGCCGGGCAAGAGAAGTGCTGCGCGAAATTGAGGGGGAGGCACCTGCCGCCCGCAAAGCGACCCGGTCGGCGCAAACGGATGAAACAGAAATGCCGGACATGCTCGCCCAGCTTCGCACAACCGAGGCAGAGGAGGTGGCAGAGGCCCTGCGCCGCGCGGATCTCAATACCCTCACGCCCCTTGAGGCCATGAACCTGCTCTTTGCCCTCAAAAAGAAACTGACCGCCGAATAAACCGGGAGGCATCCCTATGGGAAAGATCAACCTGCTCTCTTTTGATATTGCCAACCTGATCGCCGCAGGCGAGGTGGTAGACAGACCCGCCTCCGTGGTCAAGGAACTGATGGAAAACGCCGTTGACGCGGGTGCCACACAGATCACCTGCGAGATCAAGGGCGGCGGGGTATCGCTCATCCGCGTCACCGACAACGGTTGCGGCATGACGGCAGACGACCTGCCGCTCTGCATCCGCCGCCACGCCACCAGCAAAATTCATACAGCAGACGACCTTGCGGCCATTGCCACCCTCGGCTTCAGAGGCGAGGCACTGGCGGCCATCGCCGCCGTTTCACGCCTCTCGATCATCACCAAAACGCCTGACGCGCAGATGGGCACCATGCTCGTCTCGGACGGCGGCAGCGTCACAGACCTGTGCGAGGTGGGGGCGGCAGACGGCACCACCGTGGTGGTGGAGGGGCTGTTTGCCAATGTACCCGCCCGCCGTAAATTTCTCAAAAAAGACCGCACGGAGGCCATGGCCGTCTCCTCGCTGGTCGAAAAGATTGCCCTCTCCCGCCCGGATGTGTCTGTACGGTTCGTCTGCGACGGCGAATCACGCTTTGTCACCGCGGGTGACGGGGATGTGCGCAATGCACTGTATGCCCTGTATGGGCGCGACTTTGCGACAAAACTGTTGCCGTTGTCCGGGATGCAGGGGGGCGTGGGGGTATCGGGATATGTCGGTACCTCCGAAAACAATCGGGGCAATCGCTCCTTTCAGAACGCCTTTATCAACGGCCGGTATGTCCGCTCCAAAACGGTGATCGCCGCCGTGGAAGAGGCCTTCACCTCCTACATGGCGCCCGACCGGTTCCCGGTGTGCTGTGTGTACCTCACGGTCGACCGCAGCCGCGTGGATGTCAACGTGCATCCCTCCAAAATGGAGGTGCGCTTCTCGGATGAGCGCCCCGTCTTTGAGGCCGTGTACTGGTCGGTGCGCACCGCACTGGAAAAGAACGAAAGCCGACCGGAGTTCACCCTCTCCGACAGAAAAAAAGACAGCGTCTATGAGGCAAAAAAGCTACTTGGCGCCTTTACCCCCATCGGCGGAGGCCCGAAAACAGAGCAAATGGCCTTTGACTCCCGGCAGATGAACCGTCCCGCACCGCCGTCGCCCGCTACTCGCCCCGACATCTCCCCTCCTGCGACCGTGCCGCCGTTTTCTCCCTCTTTGAAAATGGGAAGCCGGGTTGATCATCCCGCACGCACGGAGGAGACCGAGGGGATGTATATGGCATCCCCCACTCCTTTCGACCATGTGCCGCCTTCGGTCTCCGACCCCGCCTTCTGCATGGATGTTTCTTGCCCGGAACCGACCCATGATGCCCCGCTTTTTGTAAACAATAATAGTCAAAACATCAAAAACCCCCTTGAAAACAGGGTAAAATCGGCCGAAATCTACTCAAAAGACCCCACCGAACCCCTTCCGGACGGAAAAACAGCCCCGCTTTCGGCCGCTTCGGCAGATGCACGCGCGGAAGTCGCGCCCGGCGCGACTTATACGCCGGATGTGCCCGTATCTCCACAGGATGTACCCCCCGCACAAAGCGAGGTCGCCGCAACCCCCTGGCGGCTGATCGGTGTGGCCTTCGACTGCTACCTTATTGTGGATTGCACAGACAGTTTGCTGTTGGTAGACCAGCATGCCGCGCACGAGCGGGTGCTGTTTGAGGGATTGCGCCGCCAGATGCTGCAAAGCGGCAGGATCGCCGCGCAGCCCCTGCTTGTGCCGCTCTCCTTTTCGGTTTCGGCCGAGGCCGTCTCGGCGGCACAGACAAACGAAAAGGAACTGCACGACCTCGGCTACTCCTTTTCTGTTGATGGCTATACGATCTCTCTGTCCGAGATCCCCTCGTCCATGGAGCCGGTGGATGCAGAGGCATTTTTCTGCCGCATGACCCAGGAGATGGCGGAAAACGCCGCTTCCGCCACCCTGTCGGACCTTGCCCGACGGGAGCGCACACTCTATCAGATGGCCTGCAAGGCCGCCATCAAGGGCGGGCGCAAGTATGATGCCGCCCATCTGCAATGGTTGTTGGACCGTCTGCGCGAGATGCCGGAGGTGTTGGTCTGCCCGCACGGCCGCCCCATCGCCTACCGTCTGACTCGCCACGAGCTTGACCACCGCTTCGGCCGCGAATGACCCCTGCGTCAAGCCGTGTGCCGACAGCGGCGGCTTTGTTGCCTGACGGCCGGGGCCTGCCGCGTCAAGGGGTGATATGATGTCGGTTTCCCCGTTTCGCTCTCTGCGCAGGTCACATCTCTTTTCCGCTTTTTGTTTGTGACCGTCATTTTCATTTTGACAGTATGTGTCTGTATGTTCTTGACATTACTTCTGATACAGCAATAATACTTTTTCTCCAATTTATTAATCTATCAATCGATCGGCATTCTTGTTTCCGGCGCGGCCGCTTTGCGGTTTCAAGCGCCGAAAACCGCAAAAGTACCAACCATCAACGAAAGAGGCAGTATGAGCAAATTCGAACTTCTCAAAAAAGAGGGCCACGCCCGCCGCGGTCGCATGGAGACGGTGCACGGCATCATAGAGACCCCCGTGTTCATGAATGTGGGTACCAGCGCGGCCATCAAAGGCGGCGTTTCCACTGAAGACCTGCGCGAGATCAACTGCCAGGTGGAACTCTCCAACACCTACCACCTGCACATCCGTCCGGGCGACGACCTCATCTACCGCATGGGCGGCCTGCACAAATTCTGCAACTGGGACAAGCCCATCCTCACAGACAGCGGCGGTTTTCAGGTCTTTTCGCTGGCACAGTTGCGCAAGATCACCGAAGAGGGGGTCGCGTTCAGCTCTCACATGGACGGCACCCGTATTTTTATGGGCCCGGAGGAGAGCATGCGCATCCAGTCTCATCTCGGCTCCACCATTGCCATGGCCTTTGACGAATGCATTGCCAACCCCTCCCCCTATGAGTATGTCAGGCGCTCGGTGGCGCGTACATCCCGATGGCTACTCCGCTGTAAGGCAGAGATGGCACGCCTGAACAGCCAACCCGACACCATCAACCCGCATCAGTTGCTGTTCGGCATCAACCAGGGCGGCACATATGAAGATCTGCGGGCAGACCACATGGCGCAGATTGCGGAATATGACCTGGACGGTTATGCCATCGGCGGTCTGGCGGTGGGGGAAGAAACAGAGGTGATGTATCACATCATCGATGTGGTAGAGCCCCTCATGCCCGGAGACAAACCGCGGTATCTGATGGGGGTAGGCACACCCCAGAACATTCTGGAGGCGGTGCGCCGCGGGGTGGACTTCTTTGACTGTGTGATGCCCAGCCGCAATGCCCGTCACGGCAACCTGTTTACCTGGCACGGAAAAATGAACCTCAACAACGAAAAGTATTTTGCCGACCCCCGCCCCTTTGACGAGGGGTGCGGTTGCCCCGTCTGCCGCCGCTATTCGCGCGCCTATGTCCGCCACCTGTTCAAGGCGCGGGAACTGCTGGCAATGCGGCTATGTGTGTTGCACAACCTGTATTTCTACAACGAACTGATGCAGCGCATCCGGGATGCGCTGGATGCCGGTTGCTTTGAAGCTTTCTACCGCGCCCACATCGACATTCTCGGTGCCCGCTCGGAAAACTGAGCCCCATCCCCCGGCCAATTCAACACAAGGAGATATTCCGATGACCGTACGCAAACTGTTTTTTTCCGTTGCGGTGTTCTTTGCCGCTACGATGCTGTATTTCGGGCTGAATGTATCTGCCGCCGCCTCGGGACAGCTGGCGGTGGGCGATGTGAAACTGGATGCCACCGCGAGCAATTCCGACCTTTTTGGTGACGGAACGGCTTCCTATACCTATAACAGTGAGTCGGGCATGGGTACGCTGACCCTTGTCGGCTATGATGATTCTCACCTTCTTTACCATCAGTTCCCCACAATCGATGTATGGGCGGGAGAAGGGGTCACCGTGCCGGCCTATTTTTCTGTGGTGGCGGAGGGCAACACGCCCATTCTGGTGGTCGTCCGTGGCACAACGACCCTCTCCAAGGGCATTTCGCTGGAGCATGGCAAGGTGCTGTTTGAGGATGCCGATGTGCGCTTTGGTGAAGACATTGCCTGCGGGGCAGTCGTGCATGACGGAGATGTTACGGTGCGCCGCACTACCATGACGCTGGACGGTGTGGCAGGCATTCACTCCACCCGCCCCGACAGCGCCGTGATGGCATTTTTGTACGGATATGACATTGTGCTTGAGGGGGCAACCATCAACTGTGATGTTACGCTTGAAGATCAAATCTGTCTTGACAGTTTTTTGTATGCCTTTCGCCATCTGTCGGTCAAAGACAGTCGCATCACTCTCCAAACAGACAAAGTGGCCTTCCTGCACGGCTTTATGAGCTATGCCGGATATGTGCAGTTTGAAGATGCAACGCTCACGCTCCGCGGCCCAAAGTGCTGCTTTGCCGCCTATGCGCATGAGGGGCTTGAAGATGCATCGGAGGACGGAAGCGGCTCTGTCAGTTTCCGTGGTACCCGTGTCACCGCTGAAAACTGCGGTACATTTTCCTTCAGCCACGGCTTTGCCTGCGTCGACTCTGACATCACGGCACAAACCCTCGATGACGGCATCCTTTCCTACGGTGATGTATCCTCCTATGTGATCCTGCGCAACAGCCGATTGTCCCTTGCGCGGACGGGCGACAACAGCCCGGACGATGTCTTTGGACTGCTCATGCAAAACGGCGCGTTGGTCATGGCAGACGGCACCTACCGCTTTGACGGATACGGATGCGGCGTCTGCGCATACGGTGCCGCCCAGTTCTCCCTTGAGAAAAAGGTCAAGCTGAAGATCAACGCGCAGACCTGCGCGCTGTTCCTTGCCTCGCAGATAGATACCCCCTTCAACCCCACGGTCAAATACCGCGCGGGGGGCAACTCCCTTGTCTCCACGGAGATTTCCGGTTCGGTGACGGCTGTGGGGATGGGCAGAGATGTCTATACCTTCACCCGTGCGGGCACGGCTTTTTCCTTTGCCTCTGCCGATCCCTCCTCGGCGGACGATGTCTGGAAGGTGATCGACGCCTGCAGTGGAAAGACCGTCTGCACCGAATTGGTCATCCGCACACAGGGCGCCTACCTCGGCGCGGGATGGATCGTGCTGATCGCGTTTGCCGGCGTGGCGGCCGCCGCCGTGGGCGGTTGGCTTCTCTATAAGCATTTTGACAGCAAAAACAAAGAGAAAAAAGCCGCAGTCCCCGCCCGAAGATCATAACCGCCAACACCGCCGAAAAGCGGCACAGAGCGTGTCTGCCCCAAAACCGGCAGACACGCTCTTTTCTTTCATCATGCGCATCGCAAAAAGCCGCAAATCACCGCACGGAAGCCGCGCGGCCGGCAAGAGACAGACCGGCGAAAAAGCCATCCATACGCGAAACGGTGTTTGGCCGCATTGTTAAAGCCGGAGGAGATATTTGTGTTGTTGCGCAAAATTTTTGTAAACCGTTGCACTTTTTGTAGTGATGCGTTGACATCCCTTGCACTCATGGCTGTTTTTGATGAAGAAAGCATGGCGATCAAATGGCCGGCCGCGCCTTTTCACGGCCGTTTGTCGCGGTCGCGACCGTCGCCTGTTCTGCTGCAAAAATACTTTGAAAATGAAAGAAATGGGCCGCACCCCTCGTTTATCAAAAAATGTTTCAAAACCCCTTGACAAGCCGGAGCAAAAGTGATATACTTCGTTTTGTCGGCAAAATGCCGGTACAACAAGTAGAATTTCCGTTCTCACCATACCACAGGGGTGCGTATGGTCCATATTTCTCCCGGCATGGGGGCAGTAGGTAGAGCATACGGAGATTCTGTATGCTTTTTTTGCTTGTGGAGGATACGCTTATCAGTACCAAAGATTTACAGACCAATGAAGAGATCCGCGTGCCGGAAGTGCGCCTTGTCGGCGTCGGCGGCGAGCAGCTCGGCATCCTCAAAACAGAGGCCGCTCTTCGCTATGCAGAAGAGCAGAATGTCGACCTGGTGATGATCGCCCCCAACGCAGAACCCCCCGTCTGCCGTGCAATGGACTATGGCAAATACCGCTTTGAACGGCTGAAAAAAGAGAAAGAGGCCAAAAAGAAGCAGCAGGTCATCAAGATCAAGGAAGTGCAACTTTCCTGCCGCATCGACACGCACGACTTCGACACCCGCGTGAAGGCCGCCACCCGCTTTTTGCAGGAGGGCAACAAGGTACGGGTCGTCATTCGCTTCAAGGGGCGTGAAATGTCCCATATGGACATTGGCCGCACCGTCATCGACCAGTTCCGTGAGGCCTGCGCCGAATTCGGCACAGCCGACAAACCGGCATCTGTCGAGGGGCGGAACATGAGTATCACGCTTTCTCCCATCAAGCAGGCAAAATAAGTGTTGCACCCGGGCAGAGGCCCGCAACCATTTTGGGTATTTTTATCACAAGAGGAGTATATCGTTATGGGAAAAATCAAAACGCATAAAGCCGCGGCCAAAAGATTCCGCGTCACGGCCGGCGGCAAAGTGAAGATCTTTCACGCACAGCACCGCCACAACCTCGGTCTGAAAACCGCAAAACGCAAGAGAAATCTCCGCAAGGGCGCCATCCTCAGCACATCCATGACACCCGCGGTCAGAACCTTGATCCAGAAATAAGCACAGGAGGATGAAGCACCATGGCAAGAGTTAAAGGCGCGATGATGACGCGCAAAAGAAGAAAAAGTGTACTGAAAGCAGCAAAGGGATACTGGGGTGCAAAGAGCAAGCACTTCAGAATGGCCAAGCAGGCCGTCATGAAGAGCGGCAACTATGCCTTCATCGGCCGCAAGCTGAAAAAGCGCGATTTCCGCAAACTGTGGATCGCCCGTATTTCCGCCCAGGCAAAGGTCAACGGCATGAACTATTCTACCTTTATGCACGGCCTGAAATGTGCCGGCGTTGACCTCAACAGAAAAATGCTGGCAGAGATCGCCGTGTCCGACAAGGATGCGTTTGCCGCTCTGACAGAAAAGGCCAAAGCCGCCCTCTGATCCTGCCCAAGGCAGAAAAACGCCCCTCGTCGGTTGATACCGCGGGGGCGTTTTTCCGTAAGAGAACGCAGAAATTGACGCAAGATCCAAGGCATATTTATTGCCAAACCGGTCAAAAATTCGGAGGACCCCCCATGAAAACACCGGAATTGATTACTTCACGCCAAAATCCCACAGTCAAGTGGCTCGCCTCTCTGTGCGAGAAAAAATACCGTGACAGAGAGGGGTGCTTTTTGGCAGACGGCGAAAAACTGTATCGGGAGGCCGTCCGCGCCGCCGCACCGCTGCCCCACATCCTGCTCCGGCAGGACAGCCACGACCTG
>CAMGGT010000009.1 GCA_946055715.1 uncultured Clostridia bacterium
TTCTTTTCACTTCGCCGTCAGGCGAAACATCACGCCGAAGGCGCATCACTTTCCGCTTGCGGAAAACATCACTCGCCGAAGGCGAACATTACTGTGCAATCCGCCACATGGCGATTGCACCTTGGGGGACCGCGAAGCGGGGGAAGGAGTCCGCGGGCGCAAAAGCAAAACAGCCGCGCGTCATGGCGGGGATGCGCGCGAAAGAAGGAAGCAAGAGTGGTTTACTTGCGGCCGAACAGGCGAGCAAAAAAGGACTTTTTCTTTTCGGGCGCGGTGTTCTCTGCTTTTTGCGGGCTTTCTGCGGGGGGGTCTGTCAAAATTGGCTCATTTTCTTTTGTTTCTTGGGTTTCGGCGTTGACAACGGCCGTGTTTTCTTCGTCTCCTGGCATGTCATGGACATATGTAACGCCTTCCTGCGCGGTGCTGTCGCCAATTGCCGCTGCCTCAGATACTTCTTTTGCCGCCTCGTCGCTTGCTTTGGTGGCAATTGTGCCGTCCGTGTGGAGGGGTTCTTCCGAATTGATGGCAATTTGGTTGGAGGGTTGTTCGATCTTTGGCTTGCGTGCGCGCAAGGGGACCTCCACCGAATAGTCGGGGTCCAGCAAATCGTCGATGGAAATACCGAACAACTGCTTCAGCGCCACCAGCTTCATGGCTTCCGGATAGGACTGGCCGCATTCCCACTTATACACGGCCTGGCGGGAAATGCCCAAAACATTGGCAAGGTCGGTCTGGGTCATGTGGCGGGATTTCCGCAGTCGGATCAGTTTTTCATAAAATTCCATAGTCATACCTGCGCGCATGCGCGTCTTTCTGTTGGTTTGGCGGGTTTTGGATGGGGGCGGCGTGTTGCAGGCAATCATGCTGCCGTACAACAACCGCATCCGGTCGGGCGCAGGGCGCGCCCCATAGCAAAGGAAAAACAAGAAACGGGAACATGGCCGCCGAGGCGGTTTTGAAAAAACAAAGGGAGTGGAGAAAACCGTGCGGGCAATTTCGCTGAGGGCTTGATACACGCCCTTCCCCCTGAAAGGAGCAGCGGCGTCCTCGCCCGCTCACGAAGAAGACACATACCGTCACACACGGACAGATGCATCCGCAAAGCAAGGTAAAGTTGTGGCATCAAGGGACGCTGCCGGGGTCAACAGGGTCACACCGTTCAGCGCAGGGTCATGCAGGTCAGCCCGTCCAGCAGCCAACGGTCGCCTTCCAAGACAAGAGAGATGCGCTTGGTGCGGGGCTGGGTGGTGCCATCCTCTCCTGTGACGGTGGCCTTAACAGAGAGGGTGGCAGTGCCGTCTTTGGACTTGGAGATGACCGTCAGGGTAGACAGGTCGAAGGTGGTTTCGTCACAGCGGGTGTGCCGCCCGTCACGCGAGACCATCAGCACGCCGTTGTCGTCATACAGGTAGGCGGCCTGTACAAGCGCGGTCCCGTCCGAGACGGGGTCGACGGCAATGCGGAACAGCTGCGCCACCGCCGCCTGCGAAAAGACCGTTTCGGCATATTTGCGGATGTCATCCAGCGTGGAGAGGTTGTAGGGGCGCAGGAAGGACGGGTCTGCCTCATAGTAGTTGCCGGCCGTCTGCCCGAGCAATTTTTCGGGAATGTCGGACTCGAACAGAATGTGGTTGATCACCTCGGAGGCGGGCAACAGCTGTGTGGCCGCGGCGATCAGCATCTCGTCGGACGGAGTTTGGGAAGTCGAACACCCGGCAAGGCAAAAGGAGAACAGCAGCATCAGACAGAGCAGGGCGGAGACGGTGCGTTTCAAAGTGTGTCCTCCTCTTCGTCTTGTGCGTTGTCTGTTTCGTTTTCTTCACTGTTGTCTTCAAATGCGTCTTTGGCTTCGGTTTCGCCTTCGGCAACACCGGTGCCGTCCTCTTCGGGCAGGTCCACTACGGCTTCCTGTTCAACCTGTTCTGCCTGCTTTTCGATCTCTTCTTCCTTTTCCAGCTTGGCAAAGGTCTTGATGAAGGCCCCTTCGTCCAGCCGCATCACAATGACGCCGCCGGCCGTGCGGGAGTAGACGGGAATGTCGGACACGCGGGTGCGGATGATGACGCCCTCGTTTGTGATGATCATGATGTCGTCATCCTCGCACACGGTGGCAATGGCGGCCAACCGCCCGGACTTCTCGGTCAGGCGGTGACAGGTGACGCCGTGGCCGCCGCGGTTCTTCATCAGGCGGAAGTCCTCAAAGTCGGTTCTCTTGCCCAGGCCCTGTTCTGTGAGGGTCAGCAGATATTTGCCCTCTTCCACCAGTGCCACGCCCACCACGCGGTCATCCCCGCGCAGGGAGATGCCGCGCACGCCTCTGGCGCTGCGACCCATCACGCGCACTTCGCTTTCCGCAAAGCGGACGGCAGAGCCCTGCTCGGTGGCAATGATGAGTTCGTTCTGTCCGTTGGTGTGGCGCACATACAGCAGCTCGTCTCCCTCGTCGAGGTTGATGGCCTTTTTGCCGTTCTTTCTCTGGTAGACAAACTCTTTGAGCGAGGTGCGCTTGATGATGCCCTTGCGGGTGACCATGGTGAGATAGTCTTTTTCTTCCAGTTTGTCAATGGGGATGATGGCGGTGAGATGTTCGCCCTCGCACAGCGGCAGAATGTTGGCCATGCTGGTACCCTTGGCGGTGCGCCCGGCCTCGGGAATGCGGTAGGCCTTCTTGGCATACACCCGCCCCTGGTTGGTGAACATCATCAGCAGACTGTGGCTGTTGGCCACGATCACATCCTCCACAAAGTCTTCTTCCTTTGTGCCCATGCCGATGATGCCCTTGCCGCCGCGGTTCTGTGCGGAATAGGTGGAGGCGGGCTGGCGTTTGATATAGCCGGAGTGAGAGACGGTCAGCACGCAGGTGTGCCGCTCGATGAGGTCCTCGATGTCGATCTCGTCCACCGCATCCACCAGTTCGGTGCGGCGGGCATCGCCGAATTTCTGCTTGATCTGCAGCAGCTCTTCCTCCAGGATCTCCAGGATCCGCCCTTCGCTTGCAAGGATCTCCTGCAAGTCGGCAACCAGCGCTTCCAGTTTTTGCAGGCGATCCTCCACCTTCTGGCGTTCCAGACCGGACAGACGCCCCAGCGTCATGTCCACGATGGCCTGTGCCTGCGCATCCGACAGGCCGAAGCTCTCCATCAGTTTTGCCTTGGCATCCGGGATGGATTCACTCTTTTTGATCATCTCGATCACTTCATTGATATGGTCGATGGCGATCTTATATCCCTCAAAAATGTGCATTTCGCGCAGGGCTTTTTGCAGGTCAAATTCCGTGCGACGGCGGATGATGCCTTCCTGAAAGTGAATATACTCGTCCAGAATGCTGGCAAGCGGCATGATCTTGGGCTCTCCGTTGACCAGCATCAGCATATTGACGGCAAAGGTAGACTGCAGCAGGGTATATTTGTAGAGCTGGTTGAGAATGACCTCGCCGTTGGCATCCCGCCGGTATTCGATGACGATGCGCATGCCGCCGCGGCCGCTTTCATCCCGCAGTTCCGTGATGCCCTCGATCTTCTTGTCTTTGACCAGGTTGGCAATGCCCTCAATCAGCATACTCTTGTTGACGGCATAGGGAATTTCGGTGACGATGATGCGCCGGTGTTCGTCCTCCACGCGGCAACGCGCGCGCACCAGCACACGGCCATGGCCGGTCTCATAGGCCTGGCGGATGCCGTTTGAACCATAGACAATGCCGTAAGTGGGGAAGTCCGGGCCTTTGATATACTGCATCAGCTCCGCTGTGGAACAGTCGGGATGATGAATGCGATAGACGGTGCCGTCCACCACCTCGCCCAGGTTGTGGGGCGGGATGTTGGTGGCCATACCCACAGCAATACCCACCGAGCCGTTGAGCAGAATGTTGGGGAAGCGGGAGGGCAGAACGGTGGGCTCTTTGCGGGAGTTGTCGAAGTTGCCCACAAACGGCACCACGTTCTTTTCAATGTCAGACATCATCAGGTCGGCCATTTTGGACATTCTGGCCTCGGTGTAACGGTAGGCGGCAGGGCCGTCTCCGTCCACGTTGCCGAAGTTGCCGTGCCCCTCTACCAGCGGATACCGCAGAGAGAAGGGCTGTGCCATACGCACCATGGCCATATACACAGAACTGTCGCCGTGCGGATGGTAGCGACCCAGCACATTACCCACCGTGGTGGCCGACTTGCGGAAGGGACGGTCATAGGTGAGGTGGTCTTCATACATGGCATACAGAATGCGGCGCTGTCCCGGCTTCATGCCGTCGCGCACGTCCGGCAGGGCGCGGGAGGTGATGACGCTCATGGAATATTCGATAAACGACTGTTTGATCTCCTTTTCCATGTTGCGCCCGATGATCTTCTGTTCGGGAAACTCAATATTTGCGTTTTCGTGTTTCTTGTCCATTTTTATACACTCCGTCAGATATCAAGGTTGACCGCATACTTGGCGTTCTTTTCGATAAACTCGCGGCGCGGTTCCACATCGTCGCCCATGCACAGCGAGAAGATCTCGTCGCACCGCATAGCATCCTCGATCTCCACCTTCAGCAGGGTCCGGTAGGTGGGATCCATGGTGGTCTCCCACAGCTGTTCGGCGTCCATTTCGCCCAGACCTTTATACCGTTCTGCCTCGGCGCCCTGCCCCAGTTCGGCAAAGCAGCGGTCGCGCTCCTCATCGCTGAACGCATAGCGGATGATCTTGCCCTTGTGTACCTTATACAGCGGCGGCTGTGCCAGAAACACGTGTCCGTCTTCAATGAGCTTTCTCATGTGGCGGAAGAAGAAGGTCAGCAGCAGAATGCGGATGTGCGAGCCGTCGACATCGGCATCCGCCATGATGATGATCTTGCCATAGCGAAGCTTGGAGATGTCAAATTCGTCCCCGATGCCGCAGCCCAGCGCCTGGATGATGGGGATGAGCGAGGCGTTTGAATACACCTTGTCCAGCCGGGATTTTTCCACATTCAGCACCTTGCCGCGCAGGGGCAGAATGGCCTGAAAACGGCTGTCGCGTCCGTCTTTGGCAGAGCCGCCGGCAGAGTCTCCCTCCACCAGGTACAGTTCCGTCAGCTCGGTGCGTTTGTCCTGGCAGTCGGCCAGTTTGCCCGGCAGGGTAGAGCCCTCCAGCACGCTCTTGCGGCGGGTCAGCTCGCGGGCCTTGCGGGCGGCCTCGCGTGCGCGGTTGGCGGCCATGGCCTTTTCCAGAATGATCTTGGCAGAAGCGGGGTTCTCTTCCAGATACTCGCTGAGTTTGGCGGTCACCACGCTCTCCACCATGTTTCTGACCTCAGAGTTGCCCAGCTTGGCCTTGGTCTGCGACTCAAACTGGGCATCCGTCAGCTTCACGCTGATGACAGCGCAAAGACCCTCTCGCACATCCTCGCCCGAAAGGTTCTTGTCGTCGCCTTTCAGGATGCCGGTCTTGCGCGCATAGTCGTTGAGCACCTTGGTCAGCGCAGACTTGAAGCCGGTCTCATGCGTGCCGCCCTCAATGGTGGACATATTGTTGGCAAAGGAGATGATGTTGTCGTTATAGCTGTCGTTGTACTGCATGGCCACCTCGGCCACGGAATCGCCCTTTTCCACCTTCATGTAGATGACATCGGGGTGAATTTTGGTGGCGCGGCGGATGCGGTTGAGATACTCGACAAAGCTGACAAGACCACCCTCATAGCAGAGGTCGTCTTCCCGCTCATAGCCGGGGCGCTCGTCCTTCAGAAGAAAGCGCACGCCCGCGTTCAGAAAGGCCTGTTCCCGCAGGCGGGTGAGGATGGTGTCATAGTCAAAGACCGTCTCCTCAAAGATCTCGGGGTCGGGCTTGAAGCGCACATACAGGCCGTGCTTGTCTGTCTCGCCCAGGCGGGTAAAGGGCTTTGTGACCTTGCCGCGGGCAAACTCCATGGTGTATTCATGCCCGTCGCGGCGGTTGACCACCTGCAACCACTCTGACAAGGCGTTGACCACAGATGCGCCCACGCCGTGCAGACCGCCGGCGATCTTGTACCCTTCGCCGCCGAATTTGCCGCCCGCATGCAGAATGGTATACACCACCTCCAGCGTGGGCTGTTTGGTCTGGGGGTTCAGCCCGGCGGGAATGCCGCGGCCGTCGTCCTCCACCGTCACACTGCCGTCTTCATTTAAGGTGATGAGAATCTTGTCGCACTCGCCGGCCAACGCCTCGTCAATGGAGTTGTCTACGATCTCATAGACCAGGTGATGCAGGCCGCCGGAAGAGGTGGTACCGATGTACATGCCTGGGCGTTTGCGCACGGCTTCCAGCCCTTCCAATACCTGGATCTGACTGTCGTTGTAGGTATTCGCGTCGATTTTGATATCCATGATAGGTCCTGCCTTTATCTGATTTCAAAGGGTTTCATCAATCATATTGCCTGCGGTTCAGTCGTCGCCCTCGTCTGTCCACACGGGCATCTCCGCCCGGGCGCGCAGACTGGCGGAAGAAATGCGCAAAAACCGCACGCTGTCCTGCCTTTTTCGGGGGTTCTTTTTGCCGAATGTCGGCTTTTCTTTTTCGGGTGCCAACAGCACAAAGCTCTTTGGCAGGTCTTCCCCGGCAGACACGGTGACACCGTCCTTCTCCGCGCGGGACAGAAAGGCCCGCGTCTGCTGGGAGACGGTGGAGGTGTCCAGGTCAAAAATGCCCACCACCTGCTCGCGGCGGACGGTCTCACCGTTGCCCACATGAAGATACATAGGTGCCTCCTTGTACATAAATGGCATTGACGGAAGAAAACGGGTCTTTTTCGCAGGAGGTGACAATGAACTGCCTGTCTCCCGCGCCGGAAAAGACATAGGCCCGCCGCCTTTCATCCAGCTCCGACAAAACGTCGTCAAACAGAAATACGGGATATTCGCCGCTCTGCTCACGGCTCTCTTCCCCCTCGGCCATTTTCAGTGCCAGCACCACAGACCGCTGTTGCCCCTGGGAGGCAAAGCTGCGCGCGTCCGTGCCGTTGACAGACAGGGCCATGTCGTCTCTGTGGATGCCCACAAGCGAACAGCCCGCCAGCATTTCCCGCTTTTGCTCGGTGGCATAGCGGGCAAGGTAGTTGGCTTCACGCTCTTCCGTCGTCTCGCCGGGGGTGTCGCTTTCATAGGTGCAGACAAGCGTTTCCTTGCCGTCCGAGAGGTCGTGCATGATGGCACGGGCAAAGCCGTCGATGCGGCGCACATAGGTCTGCCGCACAGACGAAAGGTAGGCGGCGTGGTGCGCCATCTGGCGCGTCCAGGCGTCCAGCTCGTCCCGGTCGAAATATTGGTTTTTCTGTGCGCTTTTCAAGAGATAATTGCGGTTTTCCAGAATTCTTTTATACAGGGCATAGCGTTTGAGGTATTCTCCGTTTTGCTGGGAGATGGCAATGTTCAGAAATTCGCGCCGCATCTCCGGCCCGCCCTTGACCAGTTGCAGATGGTCGGGGCAGAACAGCACCGCACGGAAGTGACCCAGCATGTCTCCCACGCGCTCAATTTCGGCGCCGTTGCGCAATCTTCTGCGCTTGCCCTCATAGTAACGCCACGAGAGGGTCTGCTGCCGCCTGAGGTCAGAAAACGCGATCTCGGCGCAAAAGCCCCGCTCGCCGAACCGCACCATCTCCCCCTCGCCCGCCGTGCGGAAACTTCTGCCGCGGGCAAAAAGGTAGATGCATTCCAGCGCGTTGGTCTTTCCCTGGGCATTCTGCCCGTACAGCACATTCACCCCGGGCGCAAAGGAGAGGTCACAGCAGACGATGTTTCTGAAATTCTCTGCCTTCAGATTGTCAAGTGTCATGCTGTATCAGGCGTCTGTCATGCGCACGGGCAACAGCATGTAGAAATAGCTTTCGTTTTCTTTCTCTTCGGCCGGCACAATGGTCATGCTCTGGGTGGGAGATTTCAGCCCCAGGCGGATATACTCTCCCTCAGCCGCACGCACATGGTTGAGCAGATACCGGCAGTTGAAGCCGATGGTCACATCGTCTCCCGTATGCTCGCAGAGCATTTCATCATACACCCGGCCATTGACGGAGGTGGAGGTCAGCGCCACCTTGTCGCCCTGCAGGATCACCTTCACATGGCTTTTGCTGCTGCCCTGGATCTTTTCGTCGGCGATGAGGTTGGCGCGTTCCAGCCCTGCCAGAAACCGCTCTCTTTCCACCTTCACCGAAATGGGCTGTTCGCCCGGCATGATCTTGTGATAGTCCAGATATTCGCTGTCGATCATGCGGGTGAAGAAGATCAGCCGGTCAATATTGATGACGGCATGCTTGCGCGCCAGCATCACACGGATCTTGTCTTGCTCTCTGTCGGAGAGGATCTTGGTCAGTTCGTTGAGGGAGGAGCCCGGCAGAATAAAGCTGAAGCGGTCTGCATGCTCTTCCCCCACGTCCTCGATGTCGCAGTTGACGCGGCAGATGGAGAGAGAATATCCGTCGCAGGACACGATCTTCATGTCCCGCCCCTCAATTTCAAAATACACACCGCACAGCATGGGGCGGCTGTCCTGGTCGGCCACGGAGTGGATCACGCGGGCGATCTTGTCTTTGAGCAGGGCAGAGCTGACTTCAAACCCCCTCTTGCCCGTCAGCTCCGGCAGGGTGGGGAAGTCCTCGCCCCGCAGGGCATACATCGAAAAACTGGATTCCCCGGCCGTAACGGTACCGTTGCACTTTTCGTCGATGTGAAGGGTGATCTCGTCTCCGCCAAGCAGCTTCACGATCTGCATGAACCGTTGGGCATTGAGAATGCAACTGCCCTCTTCCGACACTTCCAGCGCCTCAAAGGTCACGCGCACACCCTTGTTCATGTCATAGGTAGAGAGGCGCACGGTGGTGCCGCCCATGGTCTCGATCAGCACCCCTTCGATGGTGGAGATGGTGTTCTTGGTAGAAACGGTACCCATGGCGGGGGTGAGGTTTTCAAGCAAAACCTTTTTGTTGAAAATAATATGCATGATAACATCCTTTCGGGTTGTGTACTTTCAAACATGTCCCCTCTGCCCGCGCAAACGAAAAGGAACGGAGAGGATAAGGGAAAGAGCAGTAGTAGCAGTAGGGCCTGTCACAAGTGTGGAAAACCGGGTCATCCCCTTTTGCCGCAAGCTGCGGCATCCTTGAGCCCGCTGTGCAAAAAACACCTGAAAACCTGTCAGAAACCGCCTTGTTTTCCACACGCCGAAGAGGGGCGTTTTTTTCCACAGGTTTTGCTGTGTTAAAATAACAGGTTTTCCACAATTTTCTTTGTGCCCGCAGGTCAGGCCTTTTTTGCCGCCCGGGGAGCCGGTTTGCCGGCATAAAAGTGTTTGCCCCGTGGCCGCACGCGCTTTTGCGCTGTGGGCAGGGGTCTGCCGCTTACCCGTTGCTCTTGATCTGCTCTGTCAGTGCGTTGATGGTTTCTGCCAGGGCGGGGTCGGTCTTGCAGTCGTTTTTGATCTTGTTCACAGAGGCAAGCACGGTCGCATGGTCGCGCGACATGATGTCGCCGATGGCGGTCACGGGCAGGGAGGTGATGGAACGGATGAGGTAGATGGAGATGTGTCGCGCCTGGGCAATGGTCTTGTTGCGCTTGACGCCCTTGATGTCTTCCACCGAGACATTGAACTTTTTGGACACCACCGAAAAGATCTTGTCCACCGTCACGGATACGGGTTCCGTCCCGGCCAGAATGTCCGAGATGGCGCGCTTGATCATATCCAGCGAAACGGGGGTGCCCGTCAGGCGGCTGATGGCCGAGATCTTTTTGATGGAGCCCTCGATCTGCCGGATGTTCACCCGCAGGTTCTCGGCCAAAAACATGATGACCTCGTGGGACAGCACGATGCCCTGCTGTTCTGCCTTCTTCTGGATGATGGCGCAACGCAGCTCCAAGTTGGGGGGCTGAATGTCGGCCAAAAGGCCCCACTCAAAGCGGGAGCTGAGGCGGTCTTCCAGCGGGCGGATGTCCCGCGGGGGGCGGTCGGAGGTGAGGATGATCTGCTTTTCGGCCTCATAGAGGGTGTTGAAGGTGTTGAAAAACTCCTCCTGCACAGACACCTTGCCGGCAATGAACTGAATGTCGTCGATGAGTAATACGTCCGCCGTGCGGTACTTCTCGCGGAAGGCGACCGTCGTGCCCTTTTGCAGACTTTCGATCAGCTCGTTTGTAAACTCCTCGCACTTCTTGTAGATGAGGCGGATGCGGGGGTTCTTGCGCTTCAGTTCGTTTGTCACCGCATACAGCAGGTGGGTCTTGCCCAGGCCGCTGGGACCGTAGATAAACAGCGGGTTATAGGTGGTGGGGCTTTGGGCAACGGCATAGCAGGCGGCATGCGCAAACTTGTTGGAATCGCCCACGATGAAGTTCTCAAAGGTGTATTCCGAGACGATGGAACGGTTCTCAATGGCGCGGCCAAAGTCCATCTCGTCCTTCTTTTCCTCTTTGTCATAGGTCTGTGCGGTCACACCTTCGGGTACTGCGGCTGTGGCCATGGCAGAGGCGGCAGGGGTGGCCGGGGGCGCATTTTTCTGCCCCTCGGTGGAGATGATGCGCACCTCTACGGGAAAACCGTTGACCTCCTGCAAAGCGGCCGAAAGAGAGCCGGTCTGGCGGGTCTGCAGAATGCTTTGTTTAAAGTTACTGTTGATGGAAAAAACGGCCTCTTTGTCGTTGAGTTCCACCAGATGCAGGTCTTTGAACCACAGGTCATAGAGGGACTGTGAGTGCTGTGCGGCCAGCGTTGCCAGCACGGCCTTTTCGACATCCTGCAATACGTTCATGCTCGTCTCCTTTTTGCGGTGCAAATACGCGAAAAATCCAAGGGCATATAAATATTCGGAACGCACACGCGCGTGT
>CAMGGT010000010.1 GCA_946055715.1 uncultured Clostridia bacterium
GTCTTCATTGGCTCCGAAGGGACATACTTGCTGCACTTAGCCGCCACGCTGCGAGTGCTGTGCGACGGCGACTTAATCGGGTGCGAGGGGTTGGTTGAAGTCGATTTTTCTGCCATTTCGTCTGCCGACTTTTCGGGACGGACGGAGGAAGACCTCACAGGAAAATACTGGAACTACCTTTTTGCCTACTGCACCAAGTTGAAAAAAGTGATCCTCCCCGCCGCCATGTACAGGGTGGGGCAGTATGCCTTTGCGGGATGCGAATCGCTTGAAAGCGTCAACCTCGGCCATGTGCGCGAAATAGACGACTATGCCTTTACCTCCTGCACCTCACTTAAGGCGGCAGACCTCTCTGCAGCCCGGACGGTGGGCTTTGGCGCCTTTGCTTCCACAGCCCTTACCGGCAACATCAACGCGCCTGTCCTTGTGCGGGTGGGTGACTATGCCTTCCAGAGTGCCAACCTGCTCTCGCTGTCGGCTCCCTGCCTGGCATACATCGGCGAGGCCGCCTTTGAGGGCAACCGGAACATGAGGCAGTTCGTGTTCTCGGCAGACCTGGCCGAGGTGGGCGTCTGCGCGTTCCTTGGTTGCTCTGCCCTTGAAGACTTCTGCTTCTTCACCGACGACGGTCTGCAGACCACCGGCACCGTCAATGATTATGCTCTTCTGGAAGACGGCGTGCTGTATACGGTCCTGCCCTCCGGCGCACTGCAACTTACAGCCGTGCCCGGCGGCAAGCAGACAGACACCCTGACGGTCAAGGAAGGGACTGCCCGCATCGACTATTATGCCGGCAACGAGAACAAACAAATCAAGAACATTGTTTTGCCCGCCTCGCTTATGACCATCGGCAACTATGCCTTCTATGGCTATGACGCGCTGGAGACGGTGGAGTTCCGTTCGTTTACCGCCCCCGCGCTGGAAAGCAACTATGTCAAGAGCGCATCCCTTGATGAAAATGATCCCGGGTATGCACTGCTGCACAACCAGTTTGACCTGTTCAACCTGGAACTCTGCTACTATCATTTCGTGGACTTGGTGGGCAAAAAAGAGCCCGTCACCATGATCCTGCCCCAAAACCCTGACGTCGCCGGCTATGACGCGCTGGTATATCTGGTCTATTTCGGCCCTGTCTCGGAGGCACAGAGAAGCGAGATTGAGGCCATGGACACCACCACGCAGACCTTTATCACCTCGGCCGGGCAGATCCTGGCGCTGAACGGCATCACGCTGGCGGATGAGGCACTGATCAACCGCGCCGTCTCCGCACTCAACGCCCTCAAACAGGACCCTGCCAAATTCGGCTATGACGAAGAGAGCTGGGCTGTCCTTACAGAGGCCGTCACTTCCGCCAAGGCAGAGCTTTCGGCGCTGAAGCTGGCCAAAGCCCCCGCTTCCCTGCGGGAGTTACAGGCGCGCATCAACGCCCTGCCAAACACCTATGACCACAGCCAGAAGGAGAATATGGCGGCCATTGCCGCACAGCTCGCCACCCTGACAGCGGCCAACCGCAATCTGCTGGACCTCACCCGTTACACGGCGTTGCTGCCTGCCTATGAGGCAGACACAGAAACACCGCCGCCGGACGACCCCGGCACAGAGGACCCCACACCGCCAAACGGTTGGCAGGCCCTTTCCCCGGCTCTCAAGGTCACCGTCATCGCCGCGAAAGCCGTATTCTTCGGCGTGGTGCGCCACCTTTCCCCGGCTCTCAAGGTCACCGTCATCGCCGCCCCTGTGGCGGGGATGGCCGCAGCTGCCGCGGTGGTCGTCATCCTTTGGCGTAAAAAGAAAGAAAAGGAGGATCGCGCATGAAACGGCACATCATCACACGCCCACTGGCACTTTTGCTGGCGCTGACCATGTTGCTGGGCACACTGCTGTGCGCCTGCGACCGGGGTGGGAACCCCGACGAGCCGCCGCAAACGCTGGCCACCCCGCAGAACCTTGCCATTTCCGCCACGGGGCTGATCACCTGGGACGCGGTGGAGCACGCGACTTCCTATATTGTGACGGTGGGCGACAAGACCTACACCGCCGGCACCAATGCCTATCAGGTCACCACTTCGCTTGAAGTGGACTTCAACTACAGCGTTCTGGCCAAGGCAGACGGCTATGCCGACTCTGCCTCCTCCGAAACAAAGACCTATCAGGCCCCCCGCAAGCCGCCCGTGGTCAAACCCACGGTGGCGGTGGCGGTGCTGGGCGGCTCTGAAGTGCGCCCCGGCCACTCCATCACCCTCACCGCCAAGGTGACCGGCACCGACGACCAGACCGTGATATGGGAGATCGTCAGGGGTGAAGCATTTGCCAGCATCGACCCCATCTCCGGGCGTCTCACCGCCGTGGATGCGGTGGAGGGCGACGGCATTGTGGAGGTGCGGGCCATCAGTCTGGCAGACGAACGCTGCTTCGGCTCCAAGATCATCACCGTCGTTCCCCGTCCGACCCTGACCCAGGACATGCTGGATCAGCTGGCAGAGCAAGGCAAACTGGGCTTTGAGGGCTTCATCAACATCTCGCTCTACAAGATCGGCATCAATGACGACCTCTACATGACCACTTCCACCACCGTCAAGACCGCGCTGGACGGCGCCAACTGGTATGCAGAGTATACCAACGGCGACCTGGGCATCATGTCTGCCCTGTACTTCAAAAACCACGGCGGCATTGCAAGCCAGGTGGGCGTGAGCTTTATGAACGAAGAGGAATACGCCCCCATGCTGGACGATGACGGCACCCCCGTCACCTGGGAGGCCTCGGGCCTGTATAACTGCTTCGTGGGTCTTCGCACAGAGGACTTCCGGTTTGACGATGAACTGTGGCGCTATGTGTATGTGGGCGCGGATGACACGCTGCCCCGGCGCATGGTGGCCTCTGCCAACCCCTATGATTTTGTGCCCACCAATCTGGCGCTCATCATCGAGGAAGGCGAGATCATGGGCATCTATTCCCAAAGCGAAGACGACTATGGCATTGTCGCCGGCTACCGTGCCGTGCAGGAGATGACGGTGGCCGTCAACTTCGGCGAGACGGTGGATGTGCCCACCATCACCCGGTATCAGACAGTCGAAAAACACGCCATCCTGTCTGAAGCCATACAAAACATGCAAGCGCTTGACAGTTACACCCTCGATTTCAGAGAAAACACCGCTTCTTACCTCACCAGCGGATACAACACTTCCGGCTTTGAAGAGACGGTGTTGCCCGGTGACTGCTATTTTGTCCCCTATACGGTCAGGTATAACACACAAGGGGAAGAGACCCGCACATACGGCGAGTTTTCTGCCTACGGCTATCACAAGATCTCTGACACCCTCTACAACACCTATCATCAGACAGGTGAGGGCACCTACGAAGCCGCGCGTGCCTACGCCGCTGATTTTGCGGCCGCACGCCCCACCTTTGCCTTTGCGGCAGAGATCTTCACGGCCTATTATGAAGACGAAGAAGACGGCTCCATCACCTTCTATGTAGACAAACCCATGTCCGGCGTGGCCAGCACCTTCTACTACGGTGTGGGCAACGACATCGCCCTGTACGGCATTTTTGCCACAGAGGGATATATCAGCACGGGCGGCTCTGTCACCTCCTTCACCCCCTATGTGACGGTCAAGGACGGCTACATCACAGAGGCAGGGTTCTACTTCTATCTGGGCAGTATCTACGGCATCGTATCCATCGAATACGGTCACTTCAACCAAGCGGCGCTTCCCGAAGGCGTTGATATCAGCTTCACCCCCCGGCAGGTACCCACCTCCTGGAAAGAGCTGTCCGTCATTGTCACGGGCGTCGGGTCAAACACAGATGACGATGTCGAAAAGCCGGCAGACCAGGTGCTTGTTGACTTTTTCGGCGACTCTGACATCTGCAAGAAGATTCCCTTCTTCGGTCAGGTGCTGGGCGATACCTACGGCTTTGGCATGACCACCGTTTACACCGGCGCAAACGGCAAAGCCAAGCAGGCCATCGTCTTCTACTATGATGTACCGCTGGATATTGACTATACCATTGACTCGTCCATGTCGGCTGTCAAAGACTATCTGACCTCCCTGGGCTTTGAGCGCAACCGGTATGACGAGTACAAAAAAGACGGCATCGTTGTGGCACCTGTGGATTCCAGTCTTGACTTTACCATTTATGTCTGGAGAGAATGACACACCCCCCAAAAAAGAGAATCTATTTTGAAAAGAGGAAAAGAACATGAAAACCGCAACCATCCTGCGTGGCGTTGTGGTCCTGTTGCTTCTCGCGGTGGTGACGCTCTGCGTTGTCTCCTGCGACATGGGCAGCTCCTCCACAACTCCCAACGGCGCCACCACAACCCCCGGCACCACCACTCCCGGTACGAATCCGAGCACCACCAACCCCCCTGTCACCCCCGTCACCATTTCGGTGTCGGCTTCCGCTTCCAGCATCGCAATCGGAGAGAAAGTGCAGCTCACTGCCGATGTGCAGGGCACGGATATCACTAATGTGATATGGACTGTCTCTGACGAATCGCTCGTCTCTGTCAACATGCTGGGCGAGCTGACCGTCATAGGCGAGCTGACCATCGACAAGATCGTGAAAGTCACCGCCACCTCCGTGGCAGACCCCACCGTCAGCGCCTTCAAGACCATCATCGTCAATGCGCCTCGGACGGATGGCCGCGTGGGCGAGCTCACCTCCGAGATGATCGCCGCCCTGGGCAACCAGAGCATCACCGCCACAGGGACCTTGACCGACTATTATCAGGACTTCAAAAACAGCGCCAACAACTCCACCCATGTCTATGACATGATGGTGAAGATGAGCGACGGCGCATGGATGGGCACCTGGAGCCAGAAGGGCTCTGTCTACCTGCTGACAGACAACTATCGCCGCGGCGAAGACGGCTATACCGACCAGGCCGGCAACTATGGTCACGCCTTGATGACCATGTATATCGACCGCCACAACGAGGTGGCCTCTGCCGTGGTCAAAGACTACATGAGCATCCCCGGCATCTGGGAATCCCAGCATCTGTGGAACCACCTGGGCAACCTCGATGTCAACCGCTTTACCTACGACCCCGAAAAGAATGTCTATAAGTACACCACCAACATGGAGGATGCAGATGACCTCTATCTGATGACCTACATCTCCTACTCCCTCACCCCCATGCTGTCAGACACCGTTGCAGAGCTGTATCTGACCGTGGAAGACGGCCGCATCACCAAGCTCACCGCTCAGACGGAAGTGCTGCTCTACGGCGAGAACACCGAAGAAGACCCGGATGCCATGTCCTATACCGTCTTTGAGGTGACCTTCTCTGAGATCGGCACCACCACCGTGCCCGATCCGACCCCCTACGATGCCCCCGAATATGCAGACAAACTCACCGCTGCCCTGGCCAATATGGGCAACGCGCATAACTATACCTACAAGGTGGTAGACACCACCACCAACGAGCCCAGCTATGGGGATGACTATACCATGTCTGTTCCCGCGGCGACGGCTATGTCTCTCAGCCTGCCCAACCGCACCTCTGCTTACCGCGACTATGTGTCTTCCGTCGGCACGGTGGGCGCTGTGGGGTATGTCACGGCAGATGCCATCCTGGTTGCCAAGACCGGCAAGTATGCCTACAGCATGGACGGCAACGATTATTACACCCACTACACAGGTCTGAAGCAGAATGCAGACGGCACCTATGAAGAATTTGCCTACAGCTCCAAAGACGATGCCTTCTACGGCACAAGAAAGCTCAACGGCAGCATCTTCGACAACATGCCCGCCTTTGACTTCTCTGCCAACATCTTTGAGTTTGAGGGCATGCACAAAGACAAGACCACCGGCCGCACCCTGTATACCTTCTCGCTGATCGAGTCTTCCATCACCCGCGATGTGGCCATGCAGGTCAGTGCATACGGCTATGCAGATGACGCCGAGGCGTCTTCCGGCGTGGTACTGCAGATCGTTGTGGACGACATCGGCAACCTTGTCTCCACCACCTATCCCTACTCCATCGTCGGCGGCGTATACATGGGCTATTGCACCACCACTTACTCGAATGTCGGCACCACCGCGCTGGAAGAAGGCACCTTCGACAACTACATCCCCAGAGTGCTGAAGACCTCCTGGAGCGAATACACGATGGATGACTTCTACTATAAGTTCACCAACCAGTGCAAGGCCTACGGTTGCTATAACGAGGAAACCAAAACCTATGACCATTCCGGCCATACCGCCACGGCAGATGTGGTGCTGCAGTCCATCTTCGGCGATCAGTGGACGGATGTGCCCGCGCCGGATGTGCTGTTTGGCCTGTTCGGCGACAACATCAACGGCCCGTGGTATGACTATAAGGTCGTGGGCACCGATGCCGACGGCAAGGACATCAACCACGGCTACATCTCCATCAACACCACCAGCGCCCACTATGACGAAAACGGCAGGATCACCGACTATCCCGAACTGATGGCAGAGGTGCAGCGCGTGCTTGAGGGCTGTGGCTTCTCGCTGTCTCTGGCCAACACGGATACCACCGGCGGCCCCACTGGCCAGTCTGCCCGCTATGTCACCTTCACCAAGGGCGACGACATCCAGATCGTCTTTGAAAACCTGGGTACCAAGTATATCTACATCAACATCTATCAGGCCGGAGACTGGACACTCAGAAAATAAGGAGAAACACACATGAAACGTCGCATTCTCCTCCTCTTTGCGGCGGTTTGCTTGCTTTGCGCCCTGCTGGTGTCCTGCGGTGGCGAAACGGCCACCACACCGGGTACTGCAACCACCACGCCCGGCGGCAGTTCTGCGACCACCGCGCCCCGGGCGGTTTCTGTCTCGGCCGTGCAGGAGCGCGTGAAAGTCAAAGACAGCGAACTGCCGACCTTTGACTACACGACCCTTTTCCGCATCGAAGCAGACGGTCTGCCCGTGCCTGTGGAGGCATCTTATGTGGATGCCTCTGCCGTCGGGCAAGAGCCGGGCACCTACTATGTCACCTGCTCCTACGAGGGCAAGCAGGCCGTGGTGCTGATCGAGGTCACCACCACCGTCTATCAACTGACGCTTTCTGTGCCCTCCGTGTCGCTGACCCAGACAGAGGCCGCCGCGTTTGACGCGCTGTCGCTGTTTTCGGCCACCGCAGACGGAGAGCCCTATGCGCTCACCCCCGACATGGCAGAAACCGACCTTTGCGACGAAGTGGGGCAGTATACCTACACCGTCACCTGCGGCGACAAGTCGCTGACCCTTACGATCGAGGTCAGACCCGACCACCTGCTGGAAGTGCTGTCTGCCTACCGCACCCTTGAGGTCACTTTGGCAGAGCTCGACGGCTTTGACTATGTCGGCCTGTTCTCGCTCTATGTAGACGGCCTGCCCGTGCAGGTGACCGCCGACATGGTGGATGCCACCGCCCTCTCTGCCCCCGGGGTGGGAGAGAGCTATGTGGTCAGCTTCTCCTACACGCAAGACCGCACCTCCTGCCAAGCCGCCATCACCGTGCGGGTGGTGGAGCCGCAGGCCATCTCGGTCACGGCCAAGAGCGTGGTCACCTACCCCAACAGCCCGGTTATCGACCTGACCACCCTGTTTGAGGTGCGCAGAGGCGACGAGGTGTTGCCCGTCACCACCGATATGATCGAGGGCACGGTGGACTACACCGGGGTGGGGGTCAACGAGATCACCCTGAACTACCCCGGCTGCGCCCCCGCCACCGCCACGGTGGAGATCAGGCGCGGCGTGGTCATCCTCGCCCCCGAGACGGTCACCGTCCGCCGCGGCACGGATGCCGCGCAGTATCCCTTTGCCGCCGATTTTACCGTGATCGTCAACGGCCTGCGCTTTACCGATCTGCCGGCCTCCTGCTTTGACCTGTCGCAGGTGGACTTCGGGACGGCGGGCACCTATCCCGTCACCCTCACCATCCGCTACAACGAAGACAAGCTCACCGGCATCTCGGGCAACGCCAACTACATCACCTATGAGAAGACCATCCATTATCATGTCACCCCCAACACCTACACCCTGTCTCTGGGGGCAGAAGAGGTGGTGCTGCCGGCCGGCACACAAAAGTATGACATCTATGCCAACCTGCATGTGACCGTCAACGGCCGCAACCAGACCCTCACAGAAAATCCCGCCTATGTAGACGCGATCTCCTGTTATGTCCGCCGCCTGTCAGACCCCCTGGACTTTGCCTCTGCCATGCCCCAGCAGGTGCGCGTGGCCGTGTATGTCAACGGGCCGGAAGAAGAGCCGGTGGAGGTGACCTACACCCTGCGCATTGACAGCGGCATTGAGATTGCCGCCACCGGCGCGTATATCTTCGCCGGTGCGCCGCTCTCCATCAAGGACCTGTTCTCCGTCACCCAAAACGGCGAACCCGTGCCCGTCACCTATGACATGATCTCCGGCAAGGTGGATATTTTTACCCCCGGCATCTACCGGGTCACCCTCTCGTATCAGGGCATGGAACAGTCTGCACAGGTCGTGGTGTTTGACCGCGCCATGCTGGGCACCTACCACACGGCGCTTACCACCATTGCCACCGAAGACGAGGAGGACGAAGAGGGCTATATCACCTCCGGCATGCCTGCCACGACCCTCGCCGACCTTGTCATATCGGAAGACGGCAGCATCACGCTGGGCAACCGCACCTTTACCGTCGTGGGCGGCACCGACCCGCACACGATCAAGCTGCTGCAGGGACGGCTCGACTTCACCCTCTACTATGAAGACGGCATCATCGTGCTTGACCCCGACAACAGCATCCGGATGTCTTTCAGCGAAGAAAATCGCCCCATGGTCTACTTCCATCGGGATGTGTGGAACATCGACCGCGCCCTCACCGTCAACTACGGCTCCTCCCATGTTCTGCAGGGGGCCGTCACCACATACAGCATCGACACCTTCCACCTGACGAGCACGGACGGCGCGCGAGAGATGTGGTACGCCCTGAAGATCCATCTGGTTGCAAAGACCTGGGCCGACACCGACTATGTGGTCACCTGGGGCGAAGCATCCTATCCCGATGACTTTGTGCCCGAAACGGGGGCCGTGTCAACCCTCACCTTTGACGGCGAAGACTATGTCTTCACCATGCAGAGCAACAGGGTGGGCAAGGTCAACCACGCCACCAACACCTACCTGTGGGCCAACCGTGTCTTTTCGGGTACGGTAGACGGCAAGGCCGCCACGCTGGTCACTAACCAGTATGAGCATTACACCCTCACCGTCGATGGGCAAAAGATCTTTACGATCATCTCAAACGACATCAGCCAGATGAAGAACGGCGGCGTGGATTATGCCACCGGCCGGGTCTTCTTCTATGACCCGCTGGGAGATGACGAATACGAACCCTTCAGCTATCAGTTCCTGGTCGACCCCGAAACAAACACCTTCACCTACATTCCCCGCGACGAGTATTACGGCAGGTACGAGCTTGGCAAGATGTACATCTTCCTTGACGGCTACGGCACCGGCGTGGTGAACTTCAACACCTCCTCCTATACGACCACCCAGCTTTCCTACACCGCCACAGGGCGGGAGCTTTCGGTGCGGTACAGAAATACCCTGCCGGGCTTTGCCTACGGCACGGGCGCCGATTTCTACACCAGCCCTCTGCTGAACCTGCTGACCGTCAAAGAAATGCCCGGGCTGTCGCTTGACGGGCAGACCCTCGTCAACTGCCTGATCGAAGACGGTGCCATCGTGAAGATCGACACCACGCAGATCGGCGCGGGCAGCAACGCCAAGACAGAGCTG
>CAMGGT010000011.1 GCA_946055715.1 uncultured Clostridia bacterium
TTCATTGCATTTTCTCCTTTTTGCATGTATTTTGGCCGTTTTGATATCAAAACGGATAAGTAATCCTTGCAGCGTCAGGTCTTGGAACCGCGGGAAGAGGTGCGGTTTTCGGGGATGATCTCTCCTGCCTTCAGAAGGGACAGGCGGGTCAGCGACGGGCCGATCAGCTCATAGATCAGCACGCCCATCAGCACGATATTGCGGATGAGGTCTCCGTCTGCGCCCAGCGCCTTGGCCTGCAGGGACATGCCCAAAGCAACCCCTGCCTGCGGCAGAAGCGTGACGCCCAGAAAACGCTTGACGGTCGGCTCTGTTTTCATCAGTGTGGCACCTGCCGTCGCCCCCAACATTTTGCCGGCAGAGCGGGTCAGAATATAGACAAGGCCAATGGTTACAACAATGCCGGAAGAAAAGACAAACAGGTTCAGCTCCGCGCCGCTGAGCACAAAGAACAGTACCAGCACCGGCGTAGACCAACGCTCGCACCGCCGCATCAGCTCCTGCGAAAAAGCGCAGATGTTGCAGAACACGGTGCCCAGCATCATGCAGGTGAGCAGGGTGGAAAAACCGACCGTAACAGAGCCGATCTGAAATTTCAGCATGGAGACGGCAACGGTAAGCAGCACAAAGGTGACCGAGATGGCAATGCGCTTGCTGCGGGAATGAAAGAGCTTCTCGCATTGAGAGAAAAGCCAGCCCATCAAGCAGCCCAGCAACAGCGACCCAACGATCTCAATGAGGGGGTTGAGGGTGATGGACAGCACATCAAAAGAGCCGGAAGCAATCGTCTTTGCCGCGCCGAAAGAAACGGCAAAGATCATCAGTCCGATGGCGTCATCCAATGCCACGACCGGCAGCAGAATGGAGGTAACCGGCCCCTGCGCCTTGTACTGGCGCACCACCATCAGCGTGGCGGCGGGGGCTGTGGCGGCGGCGATGGCGCCCAGCGTCAGGCAGGAGGCCACGGGCAGGGTATCATGCCAGAAGAGAAAGTGGCAGACAAGCATCACGGCATCCACAAGGACGGTGGCTGTGAGTGCCTCAAACAAAGAAACGACCACGGCTTGTCGGCCGATCTTGCGCAGGTCCGAAAGGCGGAATTCGTTGCCGATGGAGAAGGCGATAAAGCCAAGCGCCACATCCGAAATGATAGAATAGCCCGAAACCTCCGCAAAAGAGGTAAAACCAAGCCCCTCCACCCCAAGCAGGCCAAGCACACAGGGGCCGATGAGAATGCCGGCAACCAGATAGGAGGTAACAGCCGGCAGATTGATGAGTTTTGCCAGGCGGGACATCATCAGTCCGGCGATCAGCGCAAGCGCCAGCTGAAGCAGGGTGAGCACCTCACCCGAAACGGAAAAGGACAGCATGGAAGTATACCCTCATTTTGACTGAAATAACCGATATTTATACACGGTATTGCAAATAGTATTGTAGCGGCACAGGGGACAATTGTCAACATTTTTTATGAAGATTGTCCAAAATAATCCGACGATTTCTGTACAAAGAAAACAGTCGCCGCCCGCGCGTCCCTACACGCGGGCGGAGAGAACAAAGCGAGGTTCGTCCGCTTATTTTTCAAACAGGCCGCGTACCCGCACCAGGTCACCCGGAATCGGAATGTGCTGCGGGCATTTGGAAATGCAGGCGCGGCAGGACACGCAGGCCGAGGCAAGCTTGGACGGGTCTGCCGAAAGATAACGCTTTTTGTAGGTGGCTGTGTGGCCGTGCATGGCCTCCTCATTTGAGAGTGCAAAGGCACGGGGAATGTCTACCCCTGCGGGGCAAGGCATGCAGTAGCGGCAACCCGTGCAGGCGTTGCGCACCCGCGCGCGGATGCGCCCGACGATGTCTGCCACCCCCTGCATCTGCACGGGAGAAAGCGGACGGAAGTTGGACATGGTGCGCAGGTTGTCACGCAGCTGGGTCATGGTGGACATGCCGCTGAGGATCACCTTGACCTGCACATGTGTGCCCACCCAGGACAGCGCCCAGTTGGCCAGATTGCGGGTGGGATCCAACCTCGAAAAATCGGCTTTGATCTCATCCGGAAAACGTACAAGACTGCCGCCGCGGATGGGCTCCATGACGATCAGCGGCACACCCAGCGACTCTGCGAGGTCCACTCCCCGCCGCCCGGCCTGGTTTTCGGTGTCCATATAGTTATACTGGATCTGGCAGAAATCCCATTTGCGGTAGGTAATGATCTCGCGGAAGGTGTCAAAATCGTCGTGGAAGGAGAAGCCGAGGTGACGGATCTTGCCCTGCCGCTGCCACTCTTCGCACATCTCGATCAGCCCGAAGGGAATGACCCGCTCGCGGAAGGTGTGGCGGTTGAGGGCGTGCAACAGGTAAAAATCGAAATGGTCTGTCTGCAGTCGCGCCAGCTGCTCCTCAAAGATACTGCGCGCCTGCTCGGCCGACTCGATCATCATCACGGGCAGTTTTGTGGCCAGATAAAAGCTGTCGCGGGGGTAACGCGCCACCAGCGCCTCGCCCATAAAGGACTCGCTTTCTCCGTTGTGGTACATGTAGGCGGTATCATAGTAGTTGATACCGCTTTTCATGGCTTCGTCCACCATTTTTTGGGCGGCGGGACGGTCGATCTTTCCGTCTTTTCCCACGGGGAGACGCATACAACCAAACCCCAACAATGAGGTGGATTCGCCCGCCAGATTACGTTTTGTCATCATATTCGTTTTCCCCTTTCCGATATGGTAATAGTTGAGATAAGTTTTCAAAGTCCGCCTGCGTGTCGTCTGTGGGGGCTTCGCCCTCATCGGGGCGGCCGCCGTCAAAGCAGAAGTCTGCAAGCTCTTTTGTCATATAGGCGGCAAAATAGGTCTGCTCGCGCACGATCCATTGCCGGGCGAAGGCCTCTGCCCCCTCCCCTTCCCTTTGTACCAGACGCTCGTCCCGCACGGCGGGGTCACATTCCACAAAGATGCGCAGGTCATAAATGTCCGGAATTTCGGGGTGGGTGGCGTAGGTGCCTTCGACAATATAGAGTTCTGCCGCCGGGTCGCAGGCAATGGGTTGCCCCATCGTCTGTGTGCGGCAGTCAAAAGCGGTGTATGTGGGGGTGTCTGCCTTCCACAGCGGCATGGCCACCTGCTCGGCAAAGCGGACGGTGTCCATATGGCCGCCGGGCTGTGCCATGCGCTCTTCCGTGCGCTGTGCCCGCGGCAGATAAAAGCTGTCCATGCCGATGACGACCGTGTGCGGAAAATGGGCGGCAAGCCGCTGTGCCAGGTGCGTTTTTCCGGCGCAGGCCATCCCGTCAATGGCGATGACCACGCGCTTGAGGTCGCGGATCATGCCGCTGATCTCGTCGCAGAGCTGTGAGAAACCGATCTCCATGTTCACCACCCCATTCTCCTGCGAAGATAGGCGGCCAGCCGCTGTGCCGCTTCCTCATGGGCGGCGGAGGTGGGGTGGCCGAGCGTGCCGCAACGCTGTGGGTCATCCGCTTTGATGGTCTCTGCCGGCAGGTAGGTGATCTTCGGGTCTGCCAGTTCGCGGATGACGGCCTGCGTGTCCTCCGACAGGGCTGTGGTCGTCATGCCGTAATACCATACGATCTCCGCTTCGGGATAGGCGGCGCGCACCGAAAGCAAGAAGTCGCGCACTGCCTCGCGGAAGTCGGATGGGTCAGCCCCTCCGTTGACATCGTTTGTGCCGCCGTTGATCACAACCGCATCCGGCACAAAGCCGCTTTGTTCTTTTTCGCCCGCCGCGGCATATTCCGGCCGTTGCCAGAATGCCGAGAAAGGGATGCCCCTTTGGCCTGCGGCATTGAGGTGCAGTCCCTGGCCGGAGATGGATATGATCTGATAGTCGGCGGCAAGCGCGGCCGCCGTGCGGAAGGGGCAGGCGTGGGTGGCGTCTTCTTCCCATGTATGAAATGCGTTGTCGCCCAACTGCGACTCTGTGCCAAATCCACAGGTGAGCGAGTCGCCCACAAACAGCAGACGGTGAGGCAGAGGTGGCGGCGGCAGAAGCAATGAAGGGGCCTCTCCCCACAGTTGCACCCCTGTCAAACATAGCGGTTCTGCCCCCTCGGACAGGCGCAGAAGGGTAACGGTGTGGGGGATTTCTTCGGGGGTATCAAAGACGATGACCGGGCATTCGCCGCCCAGCATATATTTGACGGAATAGCGGTCTGCGCACAGGCGAACCGCCACCGGCTGTGCCTGGGTATAGGGGGCGAAGAAAAAGACCAGTCTGGAAGCCGAGCAGGCAAAGGAAAGCCCGGAGGCACTCCACGACATGGCAATGCCTTTTTCTGTTTGGCGAACGCGCCCCATCGGCTTATACCGTCCGTCGAGTGCGGTATGGGTGTAGCTGACACGCCGCTGTGCCATTTTTATTTCTCCTTCTTTGTTGGTGCGGGTGGTTTTTCTCCGCGCAGAGAAGCGCGAAACCAGGCGAGATACGCCGTGCGCAGAGCCGCCTGCTCCTGCTTTTCTGCTTCGGTCAGCCCTTCTGCCGTGTGGGATTTGCGCCCAAGCTCGTTGATGCGGTCGATCTCTTTGCGGGTCATTTGGCAGTGCCCCTTTCCGGAATGGTGAGGCACATACCGTCCCGCGCGACCAGGATCTGTTCTGCCGCCATGCGGGCAGAAAGCGTGTCATGATCCTGATGATACTCTTTTGACAGGTGGCACATCACCACGCGGCCGCCCGGCTTCAGCATGCCCTCACCGCGAAAGATCTGCGCCATTTCGGTGAGGTGGGCAATGTTGTTGTGTTCAAAGTAGGTGGGCAGGGCGGGCGCATCGCCGAAGGTGCCGTCCAGCACCATCACATCAAACCGACAGCGGCGCAGAAAGGCCCATGTGGTGCAAAGCAGGCGGTGGCCGTCACATCCCCAGAAGAGGGTGGCGTCTCCCTGTCGGAGCAGATAATGCACAGGGCGATTGGGGGCGGGGGCACCCACGCGGTGGTTGGCCAAAACGGCCGTCACAGCCCCGTCAGCCAGCGGCACTTCCAGCTCCGGCTGCAAGGGGCAGACAGACAGCCCCTGCATCACGGGAATATGAGCGGAAGATTCTGCCTCCGTATACAGCGTAAGCGGGTGGTTCGCCGCCAGCGCTGCCAGCGTGGCGGGGTCATAATGATCGTCATGAAGGTGGGTCAGCAATACGGTGTCCACGCGGGACAGGTCTGCCCCGGCTGCACGGGCGGCGCGGAAGAGGGTGGGGCCGCAGTCGATCAGAATATGGTCATCCACCAGCGCGCAGGTCAGGAAGCGGGAGGTATCGGGGCGTTCGTCCCAGTCTTGTTGTGTCCAGTCGGCGGCACCGGTGCCCAAGAACCGCAGATCCATTTGAAAGTACCTCACTCTCGTTTGTTTTTTGTCCGTCGGCAGGCTTCTCGCCGGCACAACTGCCCGATGTCCGCAAACACCGCCGCAGGACTTTTCCGCGGCGGCGGGCAAGAAGACAATGTCACCCGCCAAACGCAACAGGGGGCGTTTTTGCGCTTGCATCCCCGCCGACGGCAAAAGAAAAACTGCAGGTACGAGGGCTGTGGGGCATACAAGCAACCAAACGCCGGCCGGTGGGCGTACCTGCCCGCGGGTCGACGTTTTACTTTACAAAGGGCGGTGCCTCTGTGCAAAATGCGAAAGAGGACACCGCCGATGTATTTGCGCGCCGTCGTTTTCGCGGCGCAGGGCATGCCTGGGTCAGATCAATATTTCTTGCGGCGCAGCAGTTTGCACTGCACAAGGATTCCGAAGAAAGCGATCACCAGCGCAATGCCAAGGGTGACATACTTTGCGGGCGCACCCGGCAGGTACTGGGTGGGCTCGATCTTGGCGATGATGTCGGAGATGGGAGAAAGCGAAGTGGTCGCCAGCGAGAAGAGCATGGTCAGTCCTTTGTAAGCGCAGAAGATGGAGGAGGCACCGATGAATATGTAGCGGAAGAAGATGACCGAAAGCACCAGTACAACGGCAGTCACCACGATCTGCGTGATGAGATTGTCTGTCCAGTCGGTCACAGTGATGAAGGTGTAGGCAACCGTGAGGATGACCACGCCCACGCGATTGATGGCCGTGAAGAGGAAGCCCAGGATGAGCGCCAGCAGGCCGGCAATGATCCATTTGATGTATTCGCCGGGCACATTCATTACGGCGGTGAGGTGTGTGTAGCCCAGCAGGCCGCAGGCAAACCCAAGATAGGCGCCGAAAATGAAGGTGTTGACCTTCAGCAGGCGATAGCTGACAAAGCACTCCACAAGCAGAAGAACGGCAACGACAAGGATAAGATACCCGGCAAAGTCGCCCAGCAGGCCTTTCAGCCAGTCATTGATGAAGCGGAACTGGTCTTTGATGTCATCAATGTAACCGCCGATCTTGCCCGTGACATTTTTCACGCTGTCGGCAGCCTCGGCGGAGGCATATACACTGAACAGCGCGGTCAAAGCGATGACCAGCACCAGCAGCAACGCAGTTTTCTTTGCAAAGCGTTTCATAATCGTCTCCTTATCACAACCGTGAGGTTGAGTATTGTTGATGTGAAAAAATTATACCATATCTTTTTTCGTTTTGCAATGGGAAAACGAATATATTTTGAACTTTTTTTATTCTGCGGTGACGGTTTTCCCTGCCGCTTTCATTGCGTCTTGTTCTTCCTGCCGGCGGCCGTGCCAAAGCGGCGGTAGAGCAGCTTGACCAGCACACCGGGGAATTTTACCTGTGGGTTCAGGACCTCAAAATACCGGCCGTCATGGGTGGTAAACAGGGGGTAGCCGTGGCGGACGACATCAAAATAAGCGATTTCTTTGAAGGGGAAGCGGTGCGCCCCGATCAGCAATGCCTCAGGTGTGACGACCAGAGGCACATCCTGCTCCCGGACGACATCGACATGGTTGACGGAGTCTGCCTCAAGCAGGTTCTGGTGCGGCACTTCAAAAAGCACATCCTCCGGCGGCATATCGGGCAAGGAAGCCACATATGCCTCCTGCCAGCGGGACCATTCGGCGGCGGTACGGTAGGGGAAGCTGTCGCTGATAAGGTCGCCGTATTCATTGTACCGTCCGACGGCACCGCAGGCGCAGGAAAATGTGTCGCCGGAAGAAGTCAATTGCCCCATGCGTTGACATAGCGGACAGATGAACAGCGCCAGTTCCAGATGCTCGGCAGGCGCGATCTTTTTGCTTGCGCGGTAGGGAATGCGGAGCTGTGCCTGCGTGGCGGCGGCATCCTCATAGATGTCACGCGCGATGAGGGCGTTGACCTGCTCGTCGGTCATGGCCGCCAGCTGCTCGGCCGTATACACGCCGGCAAACTCGCCCCACATGCGGCCGCGGCGCACGCCTTTGCCCCATACGGGGGTGGTATAATAGCCGCCCTTGATGCGGAAGGTGACAAGGTTGCACTTCATTTTTCGCACCATGGCACCCGTACCGGGCGAAAACTCGCTGTTGTAGCCCGACATAGTGCGGAAGCCCTCGGGGAAAATGGCGGTGTTATACCCTGCCCTTGCACGGTGAAGCAATGTCATGACGGTGACGGCTGCCTGTGCGCCTTTGCTGCGAGGAATGGGGTCAAATGTGCAGGCCAGCAGACGCGACAAAAAGCCCTTGCGCATGATATGCTCGCTGATGACAAAATACATCTGACGGCGCATGGCCACCGCCATGTACAGCATGTCATAGTCGGTGACATGGTTGGACATCATGATGAAGTTGCCTTTTGGCATGCGCGGGCGGCGCGGCGTGCGGTAGTTGAAGCGCAGGCGCAAAAACAAACGCACCGGCCACAACAGCAGGTACCAGATAATGAGGTGGAACAGGTGGGCGAAACGGTAGGTGCCGCGCTTTTTGCGTGTGATGCGGCGCGGCTTTTCCGTGAGGCTCTCGCCCCCCATATAGGCCACAAAAAAGCGGGCAAGCCGTCGGCGGCTCCACAATTCGTCCCTGATCTTGCAGAAAATAAAAGCACCGCCCATAAAGACCGGCACCGCCTCCGCCACAAACGGAGCGCCCGACTCAAACAGGGCCATCAGGGCAACGGCCAGAAAAAACGGAACCAGCGTAAACAGCAAGAAACGACCGATCTGCCGCAGGACAAACAGCCAACGCTCACGAGGGGTAGAGGCGGGTTCGCGGGTGAGCGTCCCCTCGATCTCCACCCCGCCATCAACGGGTGTGATGTTGGCCCTGAAAACGGGCGCCCCGCGTTGCGGGCGGGGCTTGCCTTCCTGCAACACCAGATGCTTTTGGTCGCAGGAAAGGAGATGCAGATACAGATGCGGCAAATTGCGTGCGGCGTTGTACTCGATGAGGCACTCTTGCGCAAGTGAGGAAAACTGATCCGCATTTACCGGCAAGCGGAATTTCATATCTTCGTTCCTTCGGTTTTTGTTACAGGTACGGCAAAGCGAATGGCGGCAGGCAGCACTTCAATGTCAAAGCGGGTGCCTTCCACGATCTCGCCGTCCAGCGTCAGCGCAAAACCGGGATCGGCCAAAAGCTCGACACGACGGGCGCGGGCGGTGGTGAAGATGCCCTCACAGGCGGGCTCTTCCAGATGGGTACCGGCTTTGTAGTATTTGATCAGTCGCAGCAACCGCAGGCGCGGAATGGGACGGCTGACGCAGACATCCAGAAGTCCGTCGGTGTTGTCGGAATAGGGAGAACAGCAGAACGAGCCGCCCACATACCGCCCGCAGGCCACGGTGCCGAACAGCAGGATGCCGTCCGGGTTCATCACCTGCCCGTCGGCGATGACGGTGCAACGGTTTTTCATGGAGGTGAAAAAGGCTTTCAGCACCCCGGTCGTATAGGCGTTTTTGCCGCCGATGACCGGCTTTTTCTTGACGGCGATCATGGTTTTGGCCACCTCGGTGTCAAAGCCGAAATTGGTGATATTGATGGACACGCGGTCGTTGACCTTCATCAGGTCGATGGGCCGTTCTTCGGCCTCCAGCAATGCTTTGAAATCGGAAAGGAATACGGAAGCCCCGCCGTAATACTTGACAAAATCGTTGCCGCTTCCGCAGGGATAGCAGGACAAAGAGGCCCTGTCGCTGTGGCGAAGAACGCCCTCAGCCACCTCATTCAATGTCCCGTCTCCCCCGCAGGCATAAAAGCGCAACAGCCCTTCGTTGGTCTCACAGCACTCGTCCACGATGCGGATGGCATCGCGCGGGGCGCGTGTCTCGATGACAAGGCAGTCCTGCTCGGGATATGCGGCAATGGCGTCGCGGATGACCCCGACAGAGCTACGTCTGCCGGCGCTGGGATTGACCACAAAAATGTGTTTCATTGTTGACTTCCTTTGTTTTGTATTGTGCCGCCAAATCGGGACCGTGCGGCGGTTTATTCGTC
>CAMGGT010000012.1 GCA_946055715.1 uncultured Clostridia bacterium
AAGTTTACATATGGACGACACCCCCCTGAAAGGCAGGCGTTTGTCCGTATGAACGGAGGTACATTTTGAATCTTTCGTTGCTTTATGTCATCGCCGCGGCCTGTGCCGTGTTGCCGGCCGGACTGTTTGTGTGGCTTTCGCGCAGCCGCCCTTCGGTCGCTGTTACCGTGCAGAAAGTTGTGGCTATCCTTGCCGGCCTTGCCTATTCGTGGGCGTGGTTCAGAGGGCGGACGGCAATTGAGGAAACCATCGGCTTCAACCGCTTTTCTCCCTTCGGACAGGATATTCCGACGACCTTCATCACATTGATCGTCATCTGGGTGGGGATCGTGATCGCCCTTTTGGCCGCCATGTATCCTTTCTCGCAACTCAGGGGAGTGCGCCATATCCTGCGGTTTATCGGCACGCCCTTCGCCCTGTTTCAGGCGGTGTGGGTCACCCGCGTCGGCATTGCCATCGTTGGCAGCGACACGACCTCTGCCACGGCCGTCGGGCGGCTTGTCACCTGCGCCGTCTATGTCGGCATGCTGGTCGCGCTTGTGGCGCAGGCCTGGCTGGACAAGGAGACCGACCGCATCACGGGGCGAGACATACGGCGGATGTTCGGCTGGTTCTTCGGCGGGATGCTGATCGCCATCCCCCCCTACATGCTTCGCGCGACCGAAACGCTGTACAAATGGATCAAGCCGTTGCAGTCCATGACCTCCGGTGCCGTGATGGACCTCAAACCCGCCCACCGCATCGTGCTGTACTTTGGCATTTTGCTTGCGGTGCTGATCTGGCTGGCGCTTCGCAAAGAAGAACAGCCCACAAAGCATTTTGCCCTGGTCTTCATCAGTCTTGCCTCTCTCATTACCTTCTCTGTCGATTTTACGCTGGAGTCCTATATTACATCCAGCTTCTGGCCGTTGCATATTCCGCTTCACCTCTGCAATACGGCCATGTACCTGATTCCGCTGTGTCTGATCTTCCGCATGAAGCGGCTATACTACTTCACCTTCTTCATCAATGTCATCGGCGCGTTTTTTGCCATGGCCATGCCCAACTACTCTGAAAACCAGCACTTGTTTGCGGTGAGCATGCTTGTCTTCTGGGTCAACCATTTTGCCGCCTGCTTCATGCCGGTGCTGATGATGGCGCTGGGCGAGTTCGAGCGACCGAAACTCAAGCAGTTCTGGTATTCCACCGTTGCTTTTACGGGCTATTATCTGTTGGTTCTGATCGCCAACGCGTGGTTTTCCAATTACGGAGACGCCGACTATTTCTTCATCAACTCCGACTTCATTGCCGAAAAGATCGGCACCTGGGCAGAACGCCTGCGGGACATCACTGCCTCCATTCAGGTCGGCGGTCTGACCCTCACCTTCTATCCCGTATACCAGTTGCTTTTCTTCATCTTTTATGTGGCGTTTACATTCGGTATGTGGTTTCTTTATGAGCAATGCTTCACCATCTCCGATCTGTATACCGACATGGCAAAACGCAGTGAAAAAATCAAATTGGACCATCTGGCACTTACGACACAGCTGGACGGCCGCTCTGAGGAGGAACCCTTATATATGGAACATACAGACGAACTGATCCTGCATGATGTCACCAAGCGGTATGGCAAAAGCTCCGTCTATGCCGTCAAAGATGCCAACCTCCGGGTAAAAGGCGGACAGATCTTCGGCTTCCTCGGCCCCAACGGTGCGGGCAAAAGCACCATCATCAAATCCATTGTGGGAATTCAGCCCATCACATCGGGCGAGATCAGCATTTGCGGATATGATGCCATGCGCCAGCCCGTAGAGGCCAAACGCCAACTCGGCTTTGTGCCCGACCACTATGAGCTTTACGAGAACCTCACCGGCCGCGAATACATCAATTACATAGCCGACCTGTACCGCGTCAGCCGTGCAGACCGCGATGCGCGCATTGCGGAATATGTGGCGCTGTTCCAGCTGGAGGGGGCTTTTGATAACCCCATGAAGACCTATTCGCACGGCATGAAGCAGAAGATCGCCATCATGGCCGCGCTGGTGCATGACCCCAAGGTGTGGATCCTGGACGAACCGCTGACCGGTCTTGACCCCGACTCCATCTTCCAGGTCAAGGAATGCATGAAGCGCCACGCCGCCCGCGGGAACATCGTCTTCTTCTCCTCTCACATCATTGATGTGGTGGAGCGGCTGTGCGACCACATCGCCATCATCCGCAAAGGGCATATTCTCTGCCGCCGCACCATGGCCGAGATCGAAGCCACCGGCATGCCGCTGGAAGAGTTTTATATGAAGACCATCCGGGGCGAGCTGCCCGCCGATGACGGAGATGTGCCCATGGATGCCACTCCCGTCGGTCGCGCACACGAGGTGACGGCACAATGACGGCAGTATTCCGCAAGATCGGCCGCGGCATTGCGACCGCCGCCCGCGCCACGGGTCATTATGTGGCCGAGACCTGGCGTGACCTGGCACCCCTTGTGGCCATGCAGCTCAAAGAGAAGGCCGATTTTTCCTTCCTTCAGACCAAGAAAAAGACCATAACCAAAGTGGTATTCACCATTCTCGGCTTTTTGGCTGTCACCGCTCTTTGCTATGCTTTCTTCTTCATGGCGGGCACACTCAGACTCTTTTCTCTGACGGGAACCATCCCCGTTACGGTGCTGTCCATCGTCTTTGCCTTTATGTTTATTCTGTCCACCGTCTCCTGCACGGCGGGACTTGTGAGTATGCTTTACTTTGGGCAAGACAACCACATGTTGCTCACCCTGCCGGTCACCGCGCCCAAACTGTATGTTTCCAAACTGCTCGTCTTTTATCTGTATGAGCTTAAACGTAACGCTTCCTTTATGATCCCGCTGTTTCTGGCCTACGGCCTTGTCTCAAAGTTGCCGTTCGTCTTTTATCCCTGGATGCTGCTGATGTTCCTGTTTGTCTCTCTGCTGCCGGTGCTGGCGGGCGCGTTGCTCTCCATTCCGGCCATGTGGGTCTACCAGCAGATGCGGCAGTACAGATGGTTGCAGTTCCTCATTTATGCGGCGGTCATTGCCGCTGTGGTGTGGGGCTTGCGCTCGCTGATCTATCTGATTCCCGAAGACCTCAACCTGATTGCCCAATGGAAGGAAGTTGCCGCCTCTTTCCAGGATATGTTGCAGTGGTTTGAAACAAACTTCCGTCCGCTTTACCTTCTGACATTGCTTGTCGTTGGCCGCAGGATCGGCGGTTTTGACTTTGCGTTGATCTTCAAAGCCGACTCCACCATGCCCGGCACATGGCAGATCTTCGGTGTGATGGCCGCCCTGCTTGCCGGCCTTTTCCTGCTGGGGTATCTGCTGGCAAAGCCGCTCTTCTTCCGTATGGCCAGCCAACCCTTTGAATACCGCAAGCGCACCATCAGCCGCAAACTGCCCAACCATGTGTTGCCCGGCTGGCTTTCTGCCGCCAAAAAAGAAGCCATCCTCTCTCTGCGCACCCCTGCCGACATCTTCACCAATGTGGTGGAGCTCTGCGGCCTGCCGCTTCTGATCCTGTTGCTCAACCGCCTCTATACGGCGATGGACACCCGCTTGACGGGCAATCAGATGGCCTGCCTTTTCAATGTATTGCTGATGATGCTGTTCATGCTTGCGGCCAATGTCATGACCGCCTCGGTATACAGCCGAGAAGGACGCGCCGCCTACTTCAACAAGGTGCCGCCCACCCGCTATTATGGCATTTTGCTCTCCAAGCTCTACATCCGCATGCTTGTCAACGCCCTGACGGCGGTCGCTGCCTCGGCCGTGTTTGTGCAGAACTTTGCGTTTATGACGCCCGCGGCGGCGGTGCTTCTGGGGTTGGGACTGTTCTTCTTCTCAACGGCACACCTCTTCTGGTCTGCCGAGATGGACATCATGAATCCGCAAACAGAGCAATACGGCGCCATGGGTCAGCATTCCCACAACCCCAACGAAACGCTGTCATCCGTTTTGGCGGTGCTGATCCCCATCATCGTCTCTGCCTTGTTTTTCTTCCTGCTCAGAGAAAACTTCAATACCGCATGGCTCAAGTTCTGCCTTGCGGGGGCGGTCTTCTGCGCGTTGAAGGTCGTTACCTATTTGCGCAAGATCAAACTCTACTACAAAGAAAAATAAGCCCGCAAAAAGCAAAATTTCACCTTTTTTCGAAAAGAAAGGGAAGACATGAAAAAGTCATTTCTTGTGCTGATCTGTGTGGTCTTTGTGGCGGCAGTCGTCGCCGTCGGCCTCTACGGCCTGAAATACGACAGCTTCTATGAGGTGATCTATCCCACCTCCATCAAATGCGACAAATACCGCATAGGCGATGGGGAACTGGTCAGCTTCAAGGTGCCAACGACCTCCTCATCGGTGTATGATTATTATACCACCGTCAGAGCCGAGGGGGCCACCATGCAGGTGATCTCGCTCGTGCCCACCGTTTATCCCACCAACGCGACCGAAACATCCTGCACCCTGACGCTCGCCAGCGAGTGCGCGGGCGTGACCGTGGACAGCGAAACAAAGACCATCACCATCGACTATGCAGAGTGCCCCACACAGGATTTCAATTTCCAGGTCACCGTCATCTCCAATCATGACACCTCCCTGCAGCAGACCATCCTGTTTCGCGTAAAAAAGTAACGAAGAGGAACGAAGGTTTTTTTGACCCACCGCGGTCTTTACCGTGATACACTTGTGCCAACCATGAATGATATAGAAAAGGAGATTCAAATGAAAAAACTCAGATTCCTGCTTCCCCTTCTTCTCATCCTCTGCTTTTGCGCCCTGTTTGTCGCCTGTGACATGGGCGGAAGAGCCGTTGAGAAGATCACCACCGACATCTCGGGCGTAAAGGTGACCTACACCGTGGGCGAGACGGTGGACTTCACCGGTCTGAAGGTGGTTTTGCACTACAACGACAACACCACCGAGACCATCGAACTGTCGGATGCGGTCAAAATCGACCCCGTCTCTACCGATGAGGCCGGCATCGTGAATGTGACCGTCCATTGGGGGGATTTCACCGCGACCTTCCCCATCACGGTCAACGAAGCCCCCACCGTCAACTCCATCACGCTTGACACCGCCAATGTCAACAGAAGCTATATCGTGGGTGACACGGTCGATCTCTCCGGCCTTGTCATCACCGCCTACATGAGCGACAATACGACCGTTGCGGTTCCGTTTGATGAAGTGACCATCTCCGACATCGACAGCATCACCGCCACAGCCGGCAAAAAGACCGTCACCGTTACCTATATGGGCATCAGCAATACCTTTACGGTAGAGGTCAAAGAGCCCAAGACCCAGACCGGCATCCGCGTGGATGCCACGGGCGCAAAGACCGATTACAGCCCCGATGAGACCGTCGACTTCAGCGGCCTGCGTGTGTTTGCCACCTACAACTGGGGCGATGAGACCGAGATCGACCTTGCCGACTGCACTGTCACCGGTGCAGAGACCGCCACCTCCGGTACCAAGACGGTCACCGTGGCCTACGGCGACTTTGAAGCGACCTTCACCATCAATGTGGCCAAGGGCGACATCCTCGGTATCTCCGTCAGCACAGAGGGCGTGAAACTCGTCTGGGAGAAGGGAGAGACGGTTGACCTGTCGGGCATTTCCGTCACCCTCAGGCAGAAAGGGGTGGCCGACCGTGTGCTTGCGGCCGACGAATACGCCGTCAGCGACTATGCATCCCAGACCGAAGTCGGCACATACACCGTCACCGTCACGCTGCTGGCAGACACAGACTTCACCACAACCTTCAGCTTTGTGATCCGCACCGTCAGCGGCATTGATGTCGATGCATCCGGTATGCAGACCTCGGGCATTTATGTCGGCGACAAACCCGATTACAGCGCACTTGTCATCACCGTCACCCGCACAGACGGCAGCACCTATACCGTGCCTGCCGCAGACTGCACCATCTCCGGCGACAATGTCTCTGTTCCCGGCACCGTCACCATCACGGTGACCTACCTCGGCTTCACCGACACCTTTACCGTCACCTTTGTGGCTGCCCCCGTTGCCATCGATGTCTTTGAGGCACCCGCCTTTGTCACCGCTTTCCGCGGTATTACCGGCGTGACCTCGGGCGAAGGCAGCTACAAAAAGGCCATCGACTACCGCGTGGGCGCCGCCAACGGCTTTGTCTTCAAGCCGGTGGCATCCGTCTTTGACGAAAACGACGACCTGGTCGCCGTTGACCGCTTTGAGACTGCCTTCCGCCTCTTTGAAAACGGCGAAGAGATCACCGGCGAGGCGTTGACCGCTTTTGTTGCTTACGCGCCTGCCACCTACACCTACCGGTTCACGGCCGCCGCCATCGGGCACACCTTCACGCTGGAGGTGTCTGCAAAGAACTACACCACGACCTCCGAGATCACCCCCGTCACCTTTACCTTCACCGTGGTGGATGCCTGGAACGCTTATTCCTCCGCCGATCTTTCCCGCATTGCCAACCCCACCGGCTACGAGACCTGCGGCCCCGACGGCAAAAAGATCAATGAAAAGAATGCATGGGATGCCTGGAAGCTTACGCACGGTGTCACCAAGGTCGTGGACGGCGTTGTCGTGGCGGATGATACCAAGATCAACGGTATCGTTCTGCACAATTCCTTTGCGCTGACCGCTGCAGACTTCCCGACCGATTATTTTGTGACCCCCGCAGAAGATACAAGCGGCCTTGCCGTCGGTTATCTCAAAGACCGCGTGTATGCCTACTGCCACTATACCGCCGCGGGCGACACTTTCGCCATGTACGGCAACGGTTTCTCCATCAATATTGCCAATGTGCCCACCGTTTATGACAATGCCACCCACGAATGGGGGTATGGCGACGACTATTCCAACGCCTGCATCTTCTTCTTTATCGGGCAGAACACCGACAAGAACTATGCCGGCAACGCGGGCCTTATCATGCAGGATCTGAGCATCGTCGGCAACGCCATGCGTACCAACGACCTTGACAAACTGATCCCTGACCTCGGCGGTATGATCTGCGTCAAATACGGGCAGATCAATGCCCATGTCAGCAACATGATCGTGACGCGCAGCTTCATCGGCCTCCTGCCTGAAAGCCATTCTCAGGTCACAGTGGACAGCACCCGCATTTACGACTCTCTGCAGGATGCCATGTTCATCTGGGGCGGCTCGAAGGTCACCGTCAGCCGGTCGGAGATGAAACGCGCCGGCGGCCCGCTGATCATGGCTCAGCACAATGACCCCGACGATGCCGATGCCGCCACCCGTATTCCGGAGCTGTATATCGATGTCACAACGGTGTTCGACAATCCCGTCAACGGATCGGAAGCATGGTTCCAGAACAACGGTACCACCGCATATGTGCAGCAGATCGCCTCGCTCGACACCGCGCTGAAGCAGGCGGCGGATGGTTATAACGCCGCTTTGAATGCAAACGGCCTGGGTGCCTATGCCTTCACACGCAAGCAGCTCAGCAATGCCGAGGGGTACATCGACCTGACCGTGCTGATGATGAGCAACGGCGTGGGTGTTACCGGCAACAGCAGCGCGCAGGGGCTGACCAAGTATGGCGACGATGTGGTCTGCGACACCACCACAGACGGCCTGATCGCGGCCTTCCGCACCCGTCTTGCCGCTGTGATCGGCGAAACTGCCGCTTCGCAGGTGATCATTCTGCAGAACAGCAAAGGCCAGATCATGTGGACGAATGGCAAAGACCTCTATATCGACTATAACGGCAATCCTGCCACGCTCATCGATGATTACATCGGCGCCCAGTTCACTTCCGGGACGCTCGACCGTTCTGTCTTCACCGAAGGCGAATTTATGACGGTCTATGCATTCGGCATGGGCATCGTCCTGGCCTACGAATAAGTCGCGTTTTTCTTGCACAGGCATGTGCATTCCTTATATCCCCGCGGTGTCCGGCACCGCGGGGATGCAAGGAACCGTCTGCAGCATGTGATGCGGCTGCCGACCGCGAACCCGACGACCATCGGTTTTTATTCGCATCGCAAATTCGGCGATCGTGGCCACTTTGGCCTTTATCATGATACTACTGCCACCTCGATCATTTTTCATGAAATAGGAGATAGACATGAAAACAGCAAAAATCCTGCTTCCTCTCCTTCTCATTGTGTGCATGTGCGCCTGCATCACCGCGTGTGATGTCGGCGGCAAGGCCGTTGAGAAGATCGGCGTCGACATTTCCGGCGTCAAAACCACCTACAATGTAGGCGAAACCGTTGATTTTACAGGGCTGAAGGTCATCCTGTATTACAACGACGACACCAGCGAGACCATTCCGCTCTCGGATGAGGTCACCATTGACTCCATATCCACCGAAACCGCCGGTCGCTTCAATGTGACGGTACACTATCTGGACTTCTCCGCCACCTTTCCCATTGAGGTGAAGGAGACTGTCATCGTCGACCCCGATGAAGTCAGAATGGATTCTTTCTCTGTGCCTGCGTTTGTACTTGCCTTCAATGCCGCCATTGGCGTGACGGAAGGCGAGGGGAGCTATAAGCAGACCATCGTCTACCGCGTGGGCGACGACAACGGCTTTGTTTTCAAGCCCATTGCAACAGTGTTTGATGAAAACGACGATATGGTCGTGCTGGACAAGTTTCTCACCTCCTTCAGACTCTTTGAAGACGATGCAGAGCTCACCGGCGAAGACCTTGCGGCCATTGTCACCTATGACAGCGCCGCCTTTACCTACTACTTCGCGTCGGAAGCAGTTGGCCATACCTATACCCTCACAGTCTCCCCCGAGAAGGTCATCGGCGATGTGACGCCGGACCCCGTTTCCTTCACCTTTACCGTGGTGGACGGCTGGAATGTTTACTCTTCTGCCGACCTTTCCCGCATGGTCAATGTACCTGCCGATGTCACTGCCGGTTCCGGTGGACACGACATTTATGAGAAGGCCGCGTGGGATGCCTGGAAGATGGCCCATGGCGTCACCAAGGTCGTCGACGGCACCGTGGTGGTGGACGACACCCCGCTCAACGCCGTCA